>JANYKL010000090.1 GCA_025361625.1 Acidobacteriaceae bacterium | reverse complement strand
AAGCACGGAGAGATGAATTACTTGGCTGCGCGCGATGAAGCGGGCGAACTCAAACGCGCAAAGCTTGCCCGCGTGGCTCCATGGGCGCGCAGCGTGATTGTCTGTGCGATCAACTACAACACCGCGCACCCTTATTCGATTGACGAGCAGCAACTCAGGTCGGCACAGGAAGCTTCTAAACGCGGATGGATTTCCCGCTATGCATGGGGACGCGAAGACTACCATGATGCCGTTCTCAAACGGCTTCGGCAGATGGAAGTCTATCTCGCGCAATTTGCCGCCGCAAATAACGAGCCGCTGCAGTTACGTTCTTATGTCGACACCGGTCCCTTGATCGAGCGCGTCTACGCCAAGTACGCCGGCATCGGGTGGATCGGCAAAAATACCTGCATCATCAACCAGCAGCTCGGCTCGTGGCTTTTTCTTGGAGTGATCCTGACATCGCTCGATCCTGCCGAGCATCAGAGCGCGTTCGATATGCCGGCTCCCGATCGCTGTGGAACCTGTACGCGGTGCATCGCAGCGTGCCCAACCCAGGCAATTACCGCTCCGGGAGTACTAGACGCGCGGCTCTGTATCTCTTATCTGACGATCGAGAAGCGAGGCGAAATTCCAGAAGAACTACGATCTGGGATGGGACGCCATGTCTTCGGCTGCGACATCTGTCAGGATGTTTGCCCTTGGAATCGCAGGGCAAAGGTCTCTACCGCGAGCGAGTTCGAGCCTCGCGAAGGCATGGTGAGCCCTGCGCTTGACTGGCTGGCGGAGATGAAGGCAGATGAGTTTAACAAGGTATTTCGAGGGTCTCCGGTAAAACGCGCCAAGCTTACAGGAATGCGGCGGAACGCGGTAATTGCCATGGGAAACAGCGGCGACGAAGCATTCGCGCCGACTCTAAAAAGGATCGCCGAAGGTGAGGACCCGATCGTGGCGGAGCACGCCCGCTGGGCGGCAACGAAGCTTGCAGAAAAGCGGAAGTCGAGCGCCGAACAGCAGGGGTGAATGAGAGAAACAAGAGAGCGGTTTCGTGTAGCGTGATTTTAGTTTGGCCGTTTTGGTGTGGGCGGTCCATCCCGCCTTGGAGAAAGCATGTTCCAAAAAGACTTACTGAAAGACAAACGCATCTTGATCACGGGTGGCGGGACCGGCTTGGGCAAAGCAAGCGCAAAGCGGTTTCTCGACCTGGGGGCTACGGTCTATATCTGTGGGCGCCGTGAGGACGTGCTGAAGGCGACCGAGCGCGAACTGTCCGAGTTCGGAGGCAACAGGATTCATGCCCTAGTTTGTGACGTGCGGGACGCAGCGGCGGTTGAAGCGCTCATTGCACATATCTGGGAAGAGGGAGCGCTAGACATCCTCATGAACAATGCCGCCGGGAATTTTCTCGCCCGCACCGAAGACCTCTCCCTTGGAGCATTCCAATCGGTCATCGGCATCGTCCTGATGGGCACGCTTCACATGACGCTCGCCTGTGGCCGAAGGTGGCTGTCCGAAAAGCACAAAGCCGTAGTCCTTAATATCACGACCACCTATACCAGCACCGGTTCGGCCTACGTTGTCCCGTCCGCGGTTTCGAAGGCCGGTGTGCAGGCGCTCACCCGCAGCCTGGCGGTCGAGTGGGGAGATCGTGGCATCCGCATGAACGCGATTGCCCCCGGACCGATCAAGACTGAAGGCGCATTTTCGCGCCTGCTGCCCCGACCCGAACTAGAGGAGGCTGCTAAGAAGAAGATTCCCCTGGGCCGCTTCGGAACCATGGAAGAATTCGCCGACCTGGCCGCCTTCCTTGTCAGCGACGGCTCCGGCTACATCAACGGAGAGGTCGTCACCATGGACGGCGGAGAATGGCTGCAGGGCGCGGGCGAGTTCACCGCCCTGGGGCGCGAACTGACCGAACAGGAGTGGGTGATGATGAAGCCAAAGGGGAAACGAAGTTAAGAAGGGGCTAACGACTTGTAAGGCGTTGGGTCGCGAGGAAAGTAGAAATACGCTGTCGCCCCAAAAACGAAAGCGCCCCAACTCGTTAGAGAATTGGGACGCTCGTTCGAACAGCCCTCCCCCGAAGTCTGCTCAACTGTCACTCTACGTACTAATTAGTGTTCTTGGAATAGCACTAAAGTGCGATTACTATAGGACGAAATGGTCACGCCGGAAGTAATCGGGGGTCCATTGGTCGAGTTACTAGCCTCTCCGAGGGCGTCTGTGGCGCTGAAGATTTGGACGACCGGGCACCTGTTAAAACGGCGCTCCCTAACAATTTACGGAACAAAAGCCTGGACTTGGGCGTAATCATCATTTGAACCGTTATGAGAACGCTAAAAATCTCGTTGGTTGCGACTGTGATTGCGACCGCCTTCGGCTTCTGGAGCGCCGGACTTGGGCTGACGCAAAAAATGTGGCCGCAGCATCCTCAATTGGCTGGTTTCTTACTCACGCTGGCAGTTTGTATAGTGGCGCAAGTGGCTTGGCCCACGCAATGGCTCGGCAGATCTGGTAGGCCCGGCAGGAGTTGAACCTGCAACCCTCGGATTAGAAATCCGATGCTCTATCCGCTTGAGCTACGGGCCCACGAGTAGGTTGCTACAGAGCGATTATAAGTTACGTCAGTCCCGCACGGAACCCGAGTTGGGCTAGGTCGCTTCCACCAATCCCAATCAGCGCTTCGTCGCACCCACCACTGAGACCCACGCACGCGCCGACTGGACACTATGGCGAACAAAAATAAGCCCGTCCCCGACGGCGGACGGGCCCTTCCCATTCTTTCGTAAGACCTGACTGCTACTGTCCCGGGCAGACCGTTGTCTGGTCATGTTGGAAGGACAGCCAACTATGCACGGAGGTACTCTTCGGAGCTCCAAAGTACCCGAGGAATACGAGCGATTGCAGGTTGTAAGTGAAGCCGTTGTGGGTGTAGGCGAAGTCCCCGTAGTTTGCATTGCCTTCGATCGGATCGCCAACTTCCAGAACGCTGTTATCGGTGCAGTTCACATTGTTATCAACGAAGGGGTCATCCATCCACTCGCCGATTTCGTGAGAGATGGCGGAGACATCTTGCGAGAAGGTTCCGCTGTCTCCGTCATAGGTGGAGTAAGAGTAGGTCTGGCCACCGGGCTGTGCACCGTTGGCGCTGTGGTAACCACCGATGCAGCATCCTCCACCCTGCGTCAGGTAGATGTCATAGCTGACGAATAGCGGAAGCACACCCGGGTTAAGCTGTGAAAAGCGCAGCATGATGGTTTGCAACTTGGCATCGAAGGCATTGATGTCGTAGGTGCCGATAATTCCACTGCCGAAGGGATTGTTGAAAACTCCGCCGAGCGCAGCCGGAACTGTAATGGTTTGTTCCGGTAAAACGACCGGAGTACCCAAAAGCACGTGATAGCCAGTATGGGTGTGGACGTACTGCCAGAAGTTGCCCCGCTGGAAGGCATCGATGTACTGGGTAGTGCCGAGGTTAGTCCCGCCTTGGGTGAAATTCAACGATTTGTCGAACAGCGGAGAGGCGATGATGTTGTTGACGATCGTCTTTCCATTCGTGGCCTTAGACGTGACCGCGCTGAAGGTGTGATTGCCGTTAGTAACTGGGTACACCATCTTGATGGGGATGATGTAAACCGGCACGGTCGTCGAGACGTTCGAGGTGGCGGGATTTGTCCCAACCATCGTGTAGGTGACCTTCTTTTTCGTGAGGTCGCTAAAGGTACCGTTCCATTGGGTAAGGGTCGAGCCGGCAAGGCCCGCTCCCGCGGATTGCGGTGCAACGTGGCGATCGTTCGGCAGGGTCTTATAGAGTCGTTTTGCGCCGAGAATGTCAGGACGTTTCACGTCCTGGGCGAAGGTGAGAGTTGCGAGGGTCAATACGACCAACGCGGCTGCGGGCAGACGTCGATTCATTAATTTTCCGTTTCTTGGGGGAATTTGGGAAGCTGAAGTTTCGAATCTGGTGGGAATCTCAAACCAGCCCGAAAATCGTCCAGCCATTCTCAGCGTGAAACGATCCGATTGTCAAGACAGAGAATTATTAATTTTGGGAGAGCGATAGCTCGACCGCGGCCCCTCGCAGGTTTTATATTCAGGGCCACCGCCGCCTGATTGGATCGTGGCCGTCTCCCTAAGCAAGGTTTTTTGGCGGTCAATCTTTGAGCGGCACCATCGTCTGGTCGCCGCGGCAAAAAGTTGCAACCCGTAACAGGCCCCCTTGCCCTTGTGGCATCGTCATGACCGGGCCGTAGCAATAAACCGCGTGCCCGGTTTGGGCAAAATACCATTTGCCGCCCTTGGGCTTGGCCGCTTGCTGGACCGGAGCCGGGGCAAGTTGCGCGGGTGTGACCAGTTTTGGAATGGGTAGCGAAAGAACCAAGGCTAGGGCCAGGGCGTTCATTTAGGGTCTCTTTCTATTAGTAGCGTACTCGGCTGCTACGGAGCCACTTTGTGCTCTACAACTTAGTTTTGCTATCTCAAGCCTTGTTATCTGGTGTGATCCCGCTGGCACCCACCTTTGAACCAGCAAATCGGCTGGAGGATCTAAATAACCTGGGTCGCGCGACGCACGTCTTCCAAGTCAGCTTGCGGCTTGGTCGGCAACTGATGCGTCGAACGAGTCGCTTTACCGGATTTCCTTCCTTCTTTATCAGATTCCTTTAAGGTCGTCCCCTTGGCGTCAGGGTCCTTCCTTTGCGATGAAGAGGCTCCCGCTTTGACACCGTCGCCCGGAGCGGAAGCTTCGTCCTGCTGGCGGGCTGCTTCCTCGCGGGTCAGTTTGCCCTTCATCGATGCCAGCTGCGTGCTGTCCTTCAACATTTCGCGGATCAAGCCGCGCTGCGACTCGATGGTCTGGCCTTGTTCAAATACCAACATGGTCAAAATGCCGTAGGAGACGATAAACAGAATTACCAGCAGCGGCAGAACAGCCACAGGTCTTTTTGTATTTCGCTCAGTGTCGCTGTCGGCGCTATAAATCACTGTCATCTTCTCTCTCCGGCTCGCCCAATTGCATAATGGGCCGCAGCTTCAACTGTGCACACTTGAAACCATTTGGAGTGGCGCGCGTATGTCTCTGCGGAGAATGGGGTTAATACTCTTTGCTGGGGTAGTACTGGAATCGGGGGTGCAATGATGTGCACTTTATGAGTAACCAACGCTGCGTTACGGGAGTAAGTTGGCAAAAAACTGACCGTATTTGCGAGATTATGACTGGAAACGGGTCCCTGCCTTTCGACGGGAAGCCAGTCATTCGCGCGACTCAACCGGATCGAGTTTCGGTCACGATACGCCGGAATTGCTCGTCGCTGACGAGACCCGGCTTGCCGCTAGCCGCCTGCCTTACAGCGCTTTGTTTGACGGCAACCAGCACCGCAGTTCGATGCTCGGCACTAAGAGTAATACCGAGTTCACGGCATTTTAGATCGATGCTGTCTAAGCCACTTTTTTTCCCGAGGACGATTCGCCGCTCTGCCCGAACTATCTCCGACGAATAAGGCTCGATCGCTTCGGGAATGTGGAATTGGCTAGCGACAGCTCCGCTTTCCCGCATGAACAGGTTTTGCCCGACGAGCGGGCGCCAAGCGTCGAGAGAATAGCCTGCAGCCTCGCTCACTGCCTTCGATACCTCACGTGCCTTCTCAAGATTCAGCTCCACGGGTACGTCATACAGACAGTGCAGTGCCAGCGCGATCTCTGAGATGTCGGCATTTCCGGCTCTCTCGCCCATACCATTAATCGTTCCTTGAATCCAGGTTGCGCCACCGCGAACGGCGGCGAGCGCGCAGGCCGTGGCTAATCCAAAATCATTGTGGCCGTGGAAGTGGACGGGCACATCCGAACCGACCCACTCCACCACTTGGCGTGTCAGGTATTCCACCGCCTCCGGTCCGCAGGCGCCGATGGTATCAACCAAAACGACTTCTTTCGCTCCAGCGTCGAGAGCGGTTTGGTAGACAGTCTTTAAGAAGTCTAGGTCAGCGCGGGTGGAATCGACGGGAAAGAACGCAACCGTAGTGCCCGCGGCCGCAGCCGTCGAAATGGCGTCCCGAATCCGCTTCAGCACCTCTTCGCGGCCCATGCCGTAAGCCTTCAGCTTGATTTCACTAACGGGAGCCTCAATCACCGAGTAACGAAGATTCAGCCGCACCAGCTCTTCAATATCCGCTTTGACGGCCCGCGAGAATCCCCACAATTCACCCTTGATCCCGGCTTTCTGCATCATCTGAATGGCTTGAGCATCTTCGGCGGAGACGCGCGGAAATCCCGCTTCGATCCGGCTCACCCCGAGAGCGTCAAGCTGGTGCGCGATGTCTACCTTTTGCTGCGGCGAGAGGACAACTCCGACGGTCTGTTCGCCGTCGCGAAGCGTCGTGTCATAAAAGCGAACCGGCGTTTTTGGATACATGGATCGTATCTCCGGCCGGGAGTTGAGTTCGCTTACCCAGATTTTGGAATCAGGGGTCATGGCCATAGAGAATAGGTAGTGAAAATCGAAAGTGAGTTAATGTCAAAAATTGCAATCACAAGTTTCAAGTTACCAAGTTGCAAATCTTCTATTTAGTCACCTGCGCAACCGAGATGCCGGCTTTCTTGCCATAAGCTTGTTGCCACGAGATGACGGGATTTCGCAACACTCCGATTTTTTCGATCTCACACTCCATTACGTCTCCGGACTTCAGGTACCAGGCTTTGGGATCCGGGGAAAACGCAGCGACTCCGGAAACCGTGCCGGTCGAAACGACATCTCCGGCGCTGTAGCCCATCGGAGAGTAGTGCGACAAAATTTCGGGAATTTTGACCGACATCTTGCTGGAGTGCGAGCGCTGGCGCGCCTCGCCATTGACGCGCAGTTCCATTGCCAGGTTGTGAGCATCAGGAATCTCATCCGCGGTCACGATCCAGGGACCAAGCGGGCAGAAGGTGTCGATCCCCTTACAGAAGCTGAATACACCCGACTTCATCTCGCGGCGCTGAATGTCGCGCGCCGTGATGTCATTAAAGATTACGTACCCGCCGATGTGGCTTGATGCCTCATCTGGCGTTAAATACTTGCCCCCTTTTTTCAGGACGACCGCCAATTCCAATTCGTAATCGAGCTCTTGCGTGAGGTGCTCGGGATAAATCACCGGTTCATCGGGTCCAATGATGGCGTCGGTATTCTGAAAAAAGACAATCCAAGGCATGACTGGATGCGAGAAGGCAGCCTTAGTCGCCTCTTCGTGATGCTCACGAAAATTGCCCGCGGTGTGAAAAAACTTTTTAGGGACTATGGGGGCTTTGAGCCGCACGTCGCCGAGTGCGTAGACCGCCGCCTCACCGCCCGGTCCCAGGACCATTCCATCCGGGCTCTCAGCGCTCAGATCTGAAACGTAGTCGAAAGCATTCCGGGCCGCCTCCAAGCTGGTGTCGCCACCCTGAAACAACGCCAACATATTGGTTGGGACCAGCGCATCGGCGATACGATCGAAGATCGCTTCGTTTTTAACGTGGCGCAAATACAGCGCGCACGCTGTGTGCAGGTCGACGATTCGATCTTTTGAAGGCTGACCCTTTTTCGTAGCCCCACTCTCGCTGCCAAGCAAAGCGCCAGTGCGGGATTGCCTGGCCGAATTTTCAAACGTAACGAGCTTCATAGGAATTCATGACCGCGTAAGCACCACAGATTCTAGTAATCGCAGCAGGGATTGTCCATGCCGAAAAGGCGCCCTTGAGGAGACGATATTCTGCCTTAATGGAAATATAATTGCGCCCGGCATACAGTTTGTATCCTGACCATCTCTTTCGAACACCAACGGAACGGGGTGTTTCAGTTGATCGTCTTTCTGGCAGGAGATGGCGAAAATCTTCGGCAGCGACGTTCATAACCACTGCTGGTGCAAGCCCAGCTTTGCTGGTAAGCTCGCTACGCAAAAAAAATGCCTGGAGGATTGAGAATGAGAATGCGTACGCAAATGATCGGGCTGGCGATGGCAGTTGCAATTTCCGCCACGTTGGCTACCGCTCAAGACAGCGCGAAGAAAAACGCCCCACCGAAGCCGGCGGTAAGCCCGTCGAAAGCATTGCTTGAGAGCTGGAATGATATTGGCCGCAAGCTCACCGCGATGGCCGAGGAATTTCCGGAAGACAAGTACGATTTTAAACCCACTCCGGCTCAGCGGAGCTTTGCCGAACAACTGCTGCATGCCGCGAACACGAACTACTACTTCACAAATCCGGTGATGGGAATGAAGCCGCCCACGGAAGAAGATCCAAAACGCGAGCAGTACAAAACTAAAGCCGCAGTGGTTGAGTTTGTAAAGAAAGCGTTTGCGGACGGCGCGGCCGCTATCCAGAAAAAAGGCGATAAGGGGCTGAGTGACTTGGTAGTTGATTCCTTCGCCAACCAACAGGTCCGTATCGGTGACATGGGCTGGGGCTTGATCGAGCATTCCGGAGAGCATTATGGCCAGCTCGTCGTCTACTATCGCTTGTCTGGGTTAGTGCCCCCTGAATCACGTCCGAAAAAATAGGCGCTGATACCATACAGATCTTGGCTCCGCTGCTAGACGTTCACGATCTGACGATTGAGTTTCCGCAATCGCGTGCGGGGCGCGCCGTGTCGTCGAGCCCCGTGTCGTCGAAGCCCGCACCCTCGAAGACCGCGCCCGTAGCAGCGGTGCGCGGTCTTTCCTTTTCCATCGCTGCCGGGGAAGTGCTGGGGCTTGTCGGAGAGTCGGGCTCGGGAAAATCCATCACTTCTCTTGCCCTCATGGGCCTGCTACCTCCAGCCGCGTCAGTCAGTGGAGATATTGTCTTTCAGAGCGGCGACGAACCACCCTCACGTCTCACCCAACTTCCTCCCCACAAACTGCGAGAACTACGTGGCTCGCGAATTGCGATGATTTTTCAGGAGCCGATGACCGCCCTCAACCCAGTGATGCGTGTCGGAGAACAGATTGCAGAGGCGGTGCGTGCCCATCACCGAGTCTCGAAAGCAGAAGCGTGGAAACGAGCGGTAGAGGGAATGCGGGATGTTGCCATCAGTGAACCGGAGCAGAGGGCGAAAAGCTTTCCGCATCAGCTTTCAGGAGGAATGCGCCAGCGGGTCATGATCGCAATGGCGATTGTGAATCGCCCTCAACTCTTAATCGCCGATGAACCTACTACGGCGCTCGACGTGACCATCCAGCAGCAAATTCTCGATTTGCTCAAAGACTTGCGCCAAAAATTCGGGCTGGCAATGCTCTTTATCTCGCACGATCTGGCGGTTGTCTCACATGTTGCAGACCGCGTTGCGGTCATGTATGCCGGCAGCCTTATCGAACTCGGAACTAAGGCAGACATTTTCCGCTCGCCGGCCCATCCTTATACACAGGGATTGTTGCGCGCCATCCCGACGCTGAACACCGATCGAAGTAAGCCGCTCGCAACCATCGAAGGTACCGTGCCGTCGATCAGCAGTCTGCCGTCCGGGTGTCGATTCGAGCCGCGATGTTCCTTCCGCGTGCCCACCTGCGCCAGCGACTTTCCGGCGCTGGTAGAAATCAGTTCTGGCCACTGGGCTCGGTGTCCGGTGCTCAATCCGCCGCGAACTGCATAAACCAACTCCGATTCAACTGGAACGCTGGGGGCTACGGCGTATCGCGGATGATTCCACGATCATCGTGCTCAATCTCAAGGTTCCCGCCGATACCTAATTCGGGGGAAGATCCCCCGGCTTTTTCCTGCAGTGACTGTTCTGGAGCGGATGAGAGTACGGCTTGCTAGTTGGATTTCACGCTCTGGGCCACATATCTATTTCCTTCGAAGCGGGCGACGACAGTCACATCCGCCGCCTGGCCCATGGTGTCACCGATCTTGGTGTCGGTGGGATCATAGGAAATTTCGTAGGTCTTCCCATCCGTCGACGAGGTGAGGACGATGAGTCCAAGCCGAAAATCCACGTTCGTAACGTGTCCAACAAATGTGAAATTGCGCCCAGGCATCGCCAGTACGGTGATTTCCTCGACTGTGTTGCGGCCTTCGCGCTGCGGTCCGAAGCGAATGGATACGAGCGCACCGCTTGCCAATTGGTTGGCCGAGGCATTCTTGCCTTGGTCCAGGATGCGTGTCTGCGGCGTGAGGCGCAATTTCAGCACGCGAGGCGAAAGGCGATCACGCACATCGAGTTCATGGCTGGCATCGTGATAGGCCATGATCGTTCCCTGGCTTTCGCCCGGAATCGAAGTAGTCAAACGGATCGTTCGCGCAAAGACCGCGCCGCTGTTCAGGATGGTGTCGATAGAAACGTGATCGCCTCGTCGCAGGTCCGAGGGGAGCGCCGCGTCGCCATTCTTCAGAATTTTGGTGCGCGGGTCAAAAGCAATTTTCATCTTTCCGCCGCCAAAGACGCGAATCGTGAGTTCGTCTTTTACGCGATCCATTTTGTCGACCGTGCCGCCGATCAAAGAGGCCTTTTGGGGAGGCAGCGAGGGAACCGCTGGCAGCAACGAGGCCGGGTTCACCACTGTCTCGGGCCTGGCATCGTTGGCGTCAGCATCGTTGCCGTCGCTTGCGGAGGCGGGAGCATCGGCCGCTGGCGCTGAGGGAGCCGGAGTTGCGTCAGGCGCCGAGGCTGGCGCAGCCGCCGGAGCGTGGGGAGAAGGAGCGGGCGCTGGTGTGGTCGTGGGCCCGGCGGCCGGCGCCGGCGTCACGGTTTCAGGCGGAGATTGCGCAAATGCAACACTCAGTAAAATTGCGCCAGACAAGGCGATTCGAGGCAGCAACGACCTGGGCCGAACGCTCATTTCCACTCCAGTTCCCTATCCTATACCAGCAACTCCAGTTGAGCGTTTTAGATGCGGATGCTCCACACGAAGGTACTTAAATCGTTGATAACGAAAGGTCGCTGGCGGCAAACAATCGGCAACTTGGGGCATCTTAATCCTTAGTTCTTTGCGTTACAGTGGAGTAGATAAAGTTCGCAGAGAGTTTCTTCGAGGTCGCAGATGGCGTGGATCAAGATTTCCGTGATGGTGCTTGGAATAACGTTTTTGAGCGCCGGCAAAGCAAATGCCGGTGACCTGAAAATTTCCATTCCGCGAGGAAGCAAACTTACGCCGGTGCAAAAGCTGAACCGCGAGGGCGTTGACGCCGTCCGAAAACATGACAATCGCAAGGCTGAAGCGCTCTTTTATAAAGCATACATGCTTGATCCGGATGACCCGTTCACGCTCAACAATCTCGGTTACGTCGCCGAACTCGAAGGCCAGGCTGATCGAGCCGAACAGTTCTACGCGTTGGCGGCGAAGCAGCCGACGGACGCAGTGATCGAACACGCCAGCGCCAAGCGAGTGCAAGGCCGGTCGATCAAGGAAGTGGCCGCGATCCCGAATGGTCCCATCCAGATCAACCATGACAACGTTGAAGCCGTGCGATTGCTTGCCCTCGGGCGAGCCCGCGAAGTTGACCAAATGCTCCAGGCGACCTTGAAAAGAGATCCGCAGAATGTTTTCACCTTGAACAATCTTGGGGTCGCCAAAGAAATGCAGGGGGAGTCGCAGGACGCGATGCGCTACTACGCCACCGCCGCCGCGCTGCATTCAAGCTCGGCAGCGATCGTAACTGGAGATCGAAACTGGCGAGGCAAGCCTGCTTCGCGCATGGCGGATGAGAATGCCCGGAAATTGCAGACGCGTCTAGAAAGCCAGAACGTCGAGATGCAATTGGCAGAGTTGAATCTTCGTGGCGTCTCAGCGATCAATCGCAACGATCTTAAAGCGGCGGACCAGAATTTCAGGAATGCCTACGCGCTTGATCCCTACAATGCCTTCGCGCTCAACAACATTGGCTATCTTGCCGAGATGCAGGGAGACCGCGAGACCGCGCAATTTTTCTACGATCGTGCTCGCACGGCGGCTGGGGCGGGGGGCACCGTCGGGCTCGCCACAAGCCGTACGGCAGAGGGCGCAAAGCTTTATCAGGTTGCTCGCGAGAGCGACACCAAAGTTGAGGCCAAAGTTTCGCAGGAGCGAGAGGTCATTCGCCGTAAGCGAGAGCGAATTGTGCTGCGACATCGCGACAACACGCCGGTGAATGAACCGGAGACGCCTCCCGGAAGCTCTCAGCAGCGCTAGTAGACGCGCGTTCAAGAACCAATGTTCGTAGGCGCACCCCGGCCATGCGCGGGGCAGAAAATATTTCGGCCCGCTGCGAGTATGGGCACGCGGAACAACCAGCTCACTTCAAAATTTTTGGAGAATACAAGTCCGAATCCTGGAAGCGACCTATATCGGACTCCGCGTCGTAGGAGAAGTGGCGCACCAGATTCTTGAAGTAGCGCAGCAGGGTATTGAAATTGGTGTAGTACCAGCAGCATCGCCGCATGTTCGGCGAAAGCCCGCAGATGAAGCGCAGTTTGCTCCAGGCTAGACCCGAAGGATTCAGCATTGCCGCAGCCATGCGATGGTTTCCGTCCAAAATTGTTAGCGGCTCATTCTCGTCAATCCCGATGAGTACGACGGAGGGATTCACCAGATCTTCCTGAACCGAATAGCTCAGCAAACGAAGCTTATCGAAGAATTCACCTTGCGCCGAATCGTCAAGCTTCTTGCGAATGCGGGCGACGACGTCCACCAGATAGAAGCTGCCGTCTGCTACCTTCCGCCACTGCGCGCGCGGAAAGAAGCGAATGCGCGCTAAATCCTTGGGAGTCAATTCGACCTCGAACCATTTTGTGTCTTGCGGCAGTTCGCGCCACATCGCTCCCCGGCGCAGGAACAGCAGCGCCTTTCGCACAGAATTCTGCCGCGCGTTGCTGAAATCTGGATTTCTCACCAGGCTGTCAAACTGGTTGCGATACTGATCGTATTCGGAGTGATGAAACTCGCTCCGCAAAAATTCTCCCATGACTTCCTGCTCACCCAGCGGGCGGAGAAGGCGAAGCCCCTCACCGGCCTCTGCCGTAATCGAAGCCTTTCTTGCTCGCAATAGGGGAATAAACAAGAGCGCAAGCAGAACGACCATCAATATCAGCTGAACAAGAATTACCTGCCGCAAGCTGTCGTGCAGGTTGTACACCCCGATCGCAACAGCTGCACTGAAAGCAAGTTGCAGCCAGCTGGTGTTCGCGATCTTGCGCGACATTTCATAAGTAATAATGACCGAGCTCAAGGAGTAGATCCCGGTGGTGATGGCGTAAAGAATCAGCAGCGGGGCTAAAGCTCCAAAGGTGGTGAGGCTGAATTGGCCGCCGAATAGTATTTTCCAAACGAAACTTGGCACGAGCCACAGGCCGAAGACAAGCACGCTTAGGATTCCGAAGACCAGCAAAAGGGAAGTCATGAGCACAGGACGCCCGTCTTTTTCTTCAGTCCCAGCCCCCGCGGATACGGGGAACATTGTGTTCACGACCGACCAGGCGCACATATTGACGAGGCGCCCGACGAGTGCGACAGCTGCGTAGAAACCGGCTTCTGCGGGCGGGAAGAAATGCTTTACCAACACGATGTCGATGTTGTTGATGATGGTCTGGCCTGAGAAAAACACAATCGCCTGTAGCCCCTCGCCAAAAGAGATGGCGACCGCCGGCAAGCGCAGGGCGGTTAACCCGGGGCTGGGAAGGGCGGCAAAATAAGAGATGATCACCGCCAGGACGCTGGCAAGAACCGCTCCCGTTACTCCCAAGCCTAGGTAGGTGAGCAAAAACAACGCGCCGAGGCGGACAAGGCCTTCCAGCATGAAGTTGACGGCGAGTGGCCGAAATGCTCGCGTGCCTTGAATGAACCCACGGCGCACTCCCAGCGGAATATAAAACGCCGCGCCGAATGCGAGTAACGTGATCAATACTGGATCCGGCAAGTTCAGATAGGCGGTCAGCAACCCTTTAAATACAAAAAGCAAAAGGCCGATCGAGACTCCCGCCAACCATGAGCGCCGAAGCAACGTACCGAAGATGCGCGCGCGCTCCTCTTCCCCCTCAGTTCGGGCAATGTATTTGGCTGACACAACTTGAAAAGCGAGGGTGATGCAGGAGACCAGCATCAGGATGGTGTAAACGGCGGTGGCGTGCGCAAAACCAGTGGGGCCAAGCAACCGAGCGGTTACGACATTAAAGGCGAGATTGGTCACCCCCACCAGGCCCGACCCGGCTAATAGCGTCAAGCTGCCGCCAAGCAGTTGTGATTTGAAGCTCTTACCGCGGCTGTGCGCGCCTGTGGCTTTTGCAGTTGCGGTGCCGGCTGGATGATTTGCTGAGTCGGTCATTTCTATTTCTAGTCTATTTCTAGGTTGTTGCTATTTCTTGGCCGTATCCATTATCCATGGCACTCATTATGCGTCGGACAAGGTTAAAAAGTGGCGCTCTTTAATTAGAGGACGAAAGCTGAAAATAGGGAAACGTCATTTTAGAAAAGATTGAGACGTATCACCGGCAGAAGTATGGTCTTGGACGATCCCGCAAAGTTGTAAAAGGTCTGCTGTTGCACGCCGAAAGCGAGACGCAGCGGGTAAGCGACCTCGGTACCGGTCGCATCTTTCAAAGTTCCCTTCCATGGGCGGCTGTATGCGACCAGGAACTGGCTCTGTGCGTTGTCGTATGCGTGATATCCGCTGCCGCGCGAGAGAAGGAATGAGCCTTGCACGTTCCACCGTGGATTTACGCGAAATTCGAACCTGCCTCCCGGCAAAAAAGCCTGTGCGGCGGCGTACCTCGCTCCTTGCACTCGCCAGGAGCGCAGGTCTTCCGCAAGAATTGCGGCCGTGATCCGGCTTCCGAAGCGGTGCTGAATGCCGGCATAGCTGGCGGTGTTGAAATACTCTTCGATGGTCGGGTTGAACAACAGATCACGCGCCGAATAACCCGTCAGGAGCGCCGTCCGGCTCCAAGGATGCCCGACCGTAAATTCGATGCTCCCCGAAAGGTCGCGCGAATTGAGGTGCCTATCGGTGAAAGGACCCGATTCATGAATGCCGCTCAGATTTACCGAGACCCAGTTGAAAAATGAACTTGTTGAAATATAGAGAAATTGACGGAAGAGATTCTGGCTCATGTAGAGCGGAGATATCGTATCCCGCCGCATCGTATACTGCAGCCCGCCGTTGAAGGCGATTCGATTCGCCCCAAAGTGAAGAACCGGGGTGATGCCGCCGTTGAAGAATGTGTCGTATGTGTGACGCTTCTGAATGACGTTGACACTGGGGAAGAGCAAAGTTCCGCTCGTCTCGCTCTCGCCCACAAGTCCGGTGATAGCCGGAAGTTTTCCAAGATGAAGGCGATAGTGAGTGTCGGCCAGGCTCTGAAACGAATGCCGCGGGGGGGGCAACAGGCTGGGCGAGGTCACACCCAAAATCTTCGCATCCAGGGTGTATACGTTAATGTCTTCGAGTGCCGGCGCGAACGATGCCTCTGGAGCGAGGCTTAGGTTGCGCGTGATTTGTCGGCCTTCTTCGCTCGCCACTTCATTCTGTGCCGTCTGCGCGGCACGCTCGTTTTCCTGGCCCGCGATGGTGCTCGCTTGCGCAAACGACGTGAGGGCCAGAACTGTATCCTGCCGCTGCCGGTATACATTGGCAGCAGCCATTTGATAGTCGAAGTCGTCGGTGAAGTCGGTTGCCGGACCCAGACTAGCTAGTGAATCTTCGGCCTTCCGCGTGTCGCCCTGCGCGAGATACGCGTTGGTCTCGCCGATTGCAACGGAGCGGTTATTTGCACCCGCCTGGCGCGCTTTGTCGAAATAACTTTGCGCGAGATCGAAGTCGTGCATCGCCAGATAAATGTTGGCCGCCTCCAAAATGTCTTCCGGAGTTACCGGCGATTGGTCAATCTGAGCTTCGGAAAAGCCAAGCGCCAACTGGTGCCTGACGTCGTCGTAGTGCCCTTGCCGCAGAAACACTTGCGCAACCGCCAAGCGCACGCCGATGCGATCTCCGCCCGGAACGTCGAGGGCTCGCGCGAAGCGCTGCATGGCGGCATCACGATCGCCGAGAAGCAGCAATGCTCCGCCCGTCTGCATCAAGATGGCGATGTCGTTCGGACCGTACTGCTCCGCCAGCTGAATATCATGCAGCGCGGGCTCACGTGAACCTTGCCGTGCGTAGACCTGGGCGCGGAGCGCATAGAGCTGCGGATTTCTCGCGTCGAGTTTTTCCGCAATTGCTAACGCCGCAATCGACTGATCAAAACGGCGCATTCGGTAGAGGGTGTCCGCGTATTCGAGCTGCGTCGGAAAGTCGTCCGGCTTCTCCTGGAGAGCGGCGCGATATTCAGGCTCGGCGTGAACGAAATCCTGTTCCTGCCGAAAGGCCTCGGCCCTCGCTAAGCGTACGGTGCGCGACTTGCCCGAAATTCTCTGGACAGCGTTCAACTGGACGAGCGCCTGCTTGGGGCGGTGCAGTTGCAAATCGGCGAATGCCAGGCCAAGATGCGCTTCGCCGTAATCGGGCTGCAGGCGAATAGCTGCATGAAAATCCAGTGCGGCCTTGTCGGCTTCTTTCAAGTCGTTCAACATGAAGCCGCGATTCACGTAGCCGGTGGCCATCTTAGGGTCGCGGTCGAGGGCGCGCGTGAAATCGGAAACCGCCTCCTGCTTCTTTCCCTCACGCGCATGCAGGTAGCCTGCGATGAGCGGAAGGTCTCGATCATTTCGAATAATGGGGTCGTATTTATTGACGAGCGCGGAAACTTCATCGAAGCGGCCAAGATAATAAAGGTCGTAAGCCAGATAAACAACCGCTTCCCGATCATTCGGAAGTTTCTGAATCACGACTTCGCCAAGCTTCGCCGATTCCTCGTAATCGCCTTTGAGCGTGAGATAGCGCTCGTGCTCGCGATTGAGCTGAGGATTGTCGTTCATCTTTCCTTTGGCGCGATCAAGCCAGCTTTTTGCCAAATCAGAATTGTGTGCTTCAAGCGCGGAATTTACGCCCCCCGCGATCACCAGAGCGTTATTCTGATTGCGCTGGTATGCGGTCTCATAATTTTTCTGCGCCTCCGGGAAGTTTCTTTGCGCTGTATAGAGGTCTCCTAAAGCAAGATACGGGCCGTAATCTTTCGGGTGAGCGGCGGCGGCCCGCGTGAAAAACGCTTCCGCGGCTTTGTTGTCTCCCTTATCGCGCGCCAAGAACCCGAGCGAAGACAGTGCAGTGCGGTTGTTTGCATCAAGGCCCAGAACTCTCGAGAAACTTTCCTGGGCAGCTTCCTTCTGCCCAAGCTTCCACTGCAGGTTCGCGTAGTTCAGCAGTGAATTGACGTTTGTCGGCGCGAGCGCAAGAGCATCTTTTAAATCCTTGTTGGCCGCGTCCATGTCACCCGAACCGGCCTCAATCGCAGCTCGCAGGCGCAACATCTCTGGCTTAGCGGCATCAGGAACTCTGACTTGATTGATCTCGGACATCGCCGCAGTGAGCTGTTCTTTCGCGCCTGCATCGTCGTCCTGACGCTGCTTCAGTTCGTATAAATTGAGGCGCAGTTCAATCGGGAAAAGCGGACCCTCAGGCGGATCCTTCGGCAACGCGCCGATGGCGGCGGCGTATTCAGCACTTGCCTCGGGAAGCCTGTCTTCGGACGCATCCAGAGCGCCTTGGAGAGAGTGGAGCCGGTAATTGTTTCCGTCAATTTTTCGCGCGTCATCGAGAAATTCCCGGGCGGGGTCGGTTTGTCCCAAGCCCATCAGGGCCTGCGCGGCGCTTAAATCAAGGCCAATGTTTCCCTTGGCTGACTTCGCCAGCCTGGCATATAAATTCGCGGCATCTTCCTGCCGTCCAGCCAGTTGATAGGTGTAGGCAAGTTCCGCCTGAATGTCAGTCGTCTTATTTGGAATCGAATTCAAAGCCTCGATGGCCGCGTCAAACCTGCCCTGATCGCGATATTGCCCGGCTACGGCGCGCAACACTTCGGGGTCTCTCGGAGCCCTGGCCTTCGCGCGGTTCAAATACTTCGCCGACTCATCCGGCTGTTTCAATCGGTCATAAGCGTGGGCGATTAAGAGATCGCTGTGCGCGCTCGGCTGTAAAGCGTCAGCTCGTTTGAGGAAATCCAGAGACTTATTCGGATCGGAATTCAGCATCAACTCGCCCGCCAGTTGCAGGCTGTTGGCGTCGCGGGGATTTGCGTCAACAACCTTTTGCAGAAGCGCTTGCGCTTCGGCATCGCGCCCCATCCTGGCGTAGGTTTGGGCGAGCCCTGCCATGCCGTTCGACGAGCCCGGGCGAAGTTTCAACCCGCGGTTGTAGGCGTCGACTGAAACCTGGTAGCGATCTCCCAAACGCGCAGCGTAACCGAGCAGGAACCAGAGCTCGGCATTTTGCGGAGCTGCCTTGGCTGCTCTTTCCGCAAAAGTCATGGCGGCAGGGTAATCATTGCGCTTCAGCGCATCCTGTGCGGCGCGCCCTTCGCGGGCCACTTCTATGTTCGATCCCCAACCAAGGTCGCCTTGCGTGGTGTTCGCTTCGCCTTGAACATCTGAAGGCTTCTGACTATTGCCGGCGGGAGCGCCACCCTGATTGACTTCGTAGGTTTGAGCACACGCACCCATCGCAAAAACAACGACGCACACGGCTGCGGGCAGAAATCGGCGTTTCAAGAAGGTCACCACTCGATGAATTGTTTAAGTATTGGCGAATTGTATAAGCATTTACGTATTAGTCGCACATACCTCGATCGTCGCCGGTCTAATCAGATGCGCGTCTCAAGCTTACGGCTGCTTTCGTATCATCGCTATCGTCTAGTCTGGTAACACGTTACTCTCGTATCATAAGGTAGGGAATTCGGGTGACGAATTCCTAAAAAGAAACCACATAGTTAGTCTTCTCTCCGCAGACTGAGGTATACGATATACGAAGTAAACCCGGACTTGAATTAAGGAATCAAATCTACCGCTTATGGATCCTACAGATTACGTGGAGCGCTCCGACCGCACAGTTGTAGACGTCGCCCATCCGTATGCTCGACCGGTTCCGCTGCTTGCCATTGTTCTGCTGGCTCTGGCGATCCATGGCCCGCTGCTTTTAATGCAGCTTCCTGCCGGTTCGTATGATGCGAACTTCCACATGTTTTTCGCGTCGCACTACGCGCAGCACTGGTTTGATCCGTGGAATGTAAAGTGGTTTGCCGGATTCTCACAAACTACCTATCCACCGCTTACTCACCAGTGGATTGCCCTCTTCTCTTATGTCGTCGGTTTGAAGATGGCCTACATGCTGGTGCAGTTGATAGCGATACTGCTGCTGCCCGTCGGAGTTTACCGTTTTGCCCGAATCTGGGTCAGCGATCGCGAGGCAAGCTATGCCGCCATTGGCAGCATTTTTCTCGGCGCTCTAGCAGGTCTTGTTTATCAGGCCGGCCAGTTGGCAACGGTAGCTTCAGTTGCACTTTATTTAAACGCACTCCCTTACTTGTACGACTGGATGACCAAGTCGTCGGTTCGATCGCTTATAAAAGGCATAGTTCTTGGCTTGACTGCGGCTGCTGCTCACCACGTGACTTTGATCTTCGGCGTAGTACTGTTCGCCGGCCCGGTCTTGTGGACCGCAATCGTTGATGCATACGACGGGCGCGCCTCCGGTTCGGTCGGTGGCGTAATCGCCAGAGGCGCAATTTTTGCGGTTGCGGTTGGGGCTGGAGTAGGCCTGGTTCTCGCGCCGTATTGGCTTGCCCTCATCCAACATCCCATTCACCAGATTCCCATTCCTCACGATAGCCGAAACAATTTCCTTTTAAATTCCGCTACTGCCATCAACTATTTCTTGATTCCTTACGGCGCCTTGCTTCTGGCTTTGCCCTTTATTTTCTACAAAGGCGCTTCGTCGCGACGGCTCATTCCCTTGCTCATGGGCTTCTGGTTGACGATGATCTTTGGCCTGGGCGGAACCACGCCGTTGCCTAAATGGCTGCTTGGACGTGCCTTTGAAGTTTTGACCTTTGAGCGCTTTACCTTTTGGGCGACGCTGCTGGCGATGCCGCTGGTTGGGATTCTTGCGGCCGAACTGATCGACCGATTCCACTTGAAAGCGGCGGTCGGCCTTGCGCTGGCGGCAGTCGCAACTTTTGGCGCGGCCCTGTACTGGCTAAGCGCCAACCCATTCAAGCCGCAGATGTCGACAGACATCGCTCCCGTGACCGCGTTCCTGAACCGTGATGGACACGACGCCTACCGCTACGTCGCTCTGGGCTTTGGCAGCGATCTCGCGCGGGTCTCAAACGGTACCGTCGCAAACAGCGTCGACGGCGATTACAATTCCGCGCGACTGTTGCCGGAAATGACCAATTACGGTTCGGCTCAACTCACGAACTCGAAGTTCTATGGATCGGCAGGCATGGCATCGTTGCGAGCCATGCTCGAGCATGCCAATCGCTACGGACTGAAGTATATCTTCGTTCATGATCCCTATTACGAGCCTCTGCTGACCTTTGTAGGTTGGAGAAAAATTGAAGTTTTCGATAACGGCGCGATCACCGCCTGGTCGAAAGACGATGTGCCGCCGGCGCATCCGATTGAATCCGACGCGAAGCCGTCTGCGTTTCAGGGCTTGATGTGGGGAATTTTGCCGGTCGGTTTCAGCTTCCTCGCCATCCTGCTCGAAATTATTTTGCCGGAGACACGGCGGGTTCAAACCGCAAACCGCGTTCCGGTACGCGCCGAGCATTCCGTAGCGAGCATTTAAGAGAGCCAAATCGACATGAGACTTATTCTGCCCATTGTCCTTGCTGCGGTCACCGTAGTTTTGATTGCCGTGGCTCTTACCTCCGCGAACGCCACCGGAAAGACGGTAGGGATTTCGGCTGGCTCTTCGTTTTTAACGCCAAAGCCAACAACTCCCGATCAAGCGCTCTCGAATCTATTGCTCAATGCGAAACGCCGCAATTGGGATGAAGCCTTCAATTCGGTTTCGAACGCGCAATCGCCAAACAAAAAGTCTTTTATTCAGGATTGGACCGGTTCTTACGGCAGCCTGCGCGCATTTTCCGCGCTTGAGGGCTATGACATTCGCCCGCTCCACATCACGAACGACGAGGCCCAGATGCGAGTGCGGTTGCACTGGACGACGCCGGTTGGCCCCATCGAAGACGTGCGCGATTTTCGTCTCGCGCGCGAAGGCGAAATCTGGAAGACAGTCTGGCCGAAGAGCGATATGCCGATTGTTCCCTCGCAGGTCATTCCGGTTACGTATCTTCGTTGGGACCTGGTCAGCGGCGGCAGCGATGATGAGTGGGGCGCAAAAAATATCGACGCGCCCCGTGTTCGCATCGTTTCCATGAACCCGCTTGACTTCGCCGAAGGAGCAGTCGTTCTCGGAGAAGTCGTCAACGAAGACACGATTCCTGCGTTCGTTAACGTGACTGCAACGCTCGTCGACGGGTCGGGCAATGCAATCGACGAAGAAACAAGCTTCGACAAGATTGATCACATCCTGCTGCCGAAGCAGGTCACGCCATATCGCATCGATTTCCCCAAGGTCAAATTTAAAGACGTGAAGAACGTTCGCATGAACATCAAGGCGACGCTGGTCCCTGCATCGGCCGATCCCGTGATCGGCGTGATGAATCAGAAAGTCGACCCCGACTATCAGGGCAAGGCGGTTCTGCGGGGAGACCTGTTCAACGAGAGCGGGCAAACCGTCAACATTCCGCACGTGATCGCAAGCCTGTATGACAACAACGGCAAGGTCTTGTGGGTGGCCGACGGATATGTGGAGCGAGCCTTATTGCCCCAGACCTCGGCGCCGTTCTCCATTGAAATTCCGAAGAACATGGCATCGAAAGTTCAAAACTTCCACGTCGTGGTCAACCAATACAGCATGGGCAGGAATTAACATGCGACCGCTTCTGCGTTATGGAGTCGTGTGCCTGGCGCTATCCCTGGCTCCGGCCTGGGCTCAGGATATTACCGCGCCCAAGTCTGCCGTCGCGGGAGAGCAAGTGACGCTTTCGATTGCGGGCAGCGGTAAGGCGACGTTCTATCTGATCGGACCCGGAATCTCGAACACACACGAAATTAATTTAGGCGAAGAGATCAAGTTGCGTGGCGACGTACTTCGCACTGCCGGCGACTATCAGGTCGTAGTTTGCGGTGATCCGTGCAAAAGCGCGACGTTTTATGTCATGCCCGCAAAGCCTTTCAGCATCAGCTTTCTCGTGCATCCGTCGCGCGTGCCTGTATCGCAATCGGACGCGGTGAGCGGCGTCGCATTCCCCTTCGACCAATTTCACAATCTGGTTCTGGCGCCAGTGCCCATAAGCTTTCAACTCGCGTCCGGCAAGGCTTCTCTTCTCAACAAGACCGAGACGACCAAGTCGGGAGCTGCATGGTTCCGAACCGCATCGAGTAAATCCGCCGGACCGCTGCAAGTGACCGCTGCCTTTCAAGATATTTCCGCGAAACGCGTCGTGCAGCAAGTTGCCTCCGAGCCATGCAATTTGCGGCTCACAGGGCAACGCAATGCGACAGGCATTTTGGTGCAGACAGAGCCAGTGCATGATTGCTCGGGCAATCCCGTTCCCGATGGAACCATCGTTAGCTTCACCGCGAATGCCGGCGGAGTGAAAAGCACGGTCGATGCCCCAATCAAAAAAGGTATAGCGCGCGCGCAGATGGACGCGAACGGCGCCGCGGTGATCTCGGGCGCTTCCGGCGTGGTGATGGGCAACGAACTCCACATGGGGGCCAAGTGATGGGGCGATTCCGACTCAATTCATGCGCAAACAGCCTTATCGCCTTGGCCCTGGTCGTCGGCACACAAAGTTCCGCCGCAACCGATGACGCGATCAAAGTGCAGTTAGACGCGGCAAAGACGGGTCCTCGCGCGGTTGAGCCGCTCACGCAGAAAAGCATCGTGCGCGATTATCGCGGAGCATGGAACAGCATGGCTGCGGCGCTCGAGTCCAATTCCGCCCAACCGCTCGCCGGGCCTTTCACGGGCGAGGCTCGGCAATGGCTAGGCCAGTCCGTGAGCAGCCAGCAGAAGTCCGGTCTCAGCCGCCGCTACTCGGACCAAAATCATAAAGTGGAAGCCATATTCTATGCGCCCGAGGGCGACGTGATCGAACTCCACGACACGGCCGATTACCAGCTGCAAATTCTTGATCGGGGAAAAGTGATCCACGAAGAGCGGGTCACGGCACATTACGTTGTGCTCATGACTCCGAGCGCCGACCGCTGGACTGTACGTTTGCTGCAAAGCGTTCCGCAATTTTGAGGTACTCTGCGCACCTTGTCCCGTTAGTCTCATCCCGAGACTGATTACCAACCGGGCGGTTCATGCCTGCATCCTACTTTTTGTAAGGCGATGCAAAGAGCATCGCAGGTTAGAAGAATGGAGAGAACAGTTTGCCGAAAGCGTTGTTATGTCTGGCGATGGCGTGCTTTGCGATCTTGAAGGGATGCAGCCCCTCCGCCACCAGTCATGCTCTACCCCCGCACAAATCTACGCCGCTACCGACGCTGCTCGCGGTTTACATGCCTTGGTTCGGAGATCACACCCACATGGATGTGGGCTACTCCAGCCACGATGAAAAAAATCTAAAAAAGCAAATCGAGCATGCTCGAGAGGTGGGGATCTCAGGTTTCGTCGTGGATTGGTACGGTGAGAGCGCTCCCTATTCCGACGCGAATTTCGCTCTGCTGCAAAAAGTAGCGAGCAAAAATCATTTTCAAGTTGCACTGCTGTATAACGAGCCCGAAGATCAGGATCAGCAGTCTACGGACGACGCCATCGCAAGCCTCGACAAGGCTTATAACGACTATATCGGGCCTTCTGCAAAATATCGGGATGCATACCTTACCTATCTGGATCATCCGATGATTTTCATTTTTCCCAAGCAGGGCCACGTGGATTGGAATCGCGTCCGCGAGCACTGCGGCACCTGGCTTTCAGCCCCGCTATTCGTCTATAAAGACGAGCCCCCAGCACAATACGCGTCCGACTTTGGAGGATCCTACGCCTGGGTGCAGCCGGGAGGCGCGGGCTGGCAGCCGGACGGCAGTAATTGGGGCGAGCAGTATCTTGATTATTTTTACAAGAACATGCATGACAAGCACTCCGACAAAATCACGATTGGAGGCGTTTGGCCCGGGTTTGACGACTCCGGCGCGAAATGGGGCTTGAATCGCCACATGCAGAGTAATTGCGGCAAGACCTTCGCTGAGACCCTGCATATGTACGACCGGTATTTTGACCGGGCGGAGGCGATTCCGTTCCTGCTCATTGAGACGTGGAACGACTACGAGGAAGGCACCGCTATAGAACGGGGCATCCCCGGGGGCTCGGGATGCCCCGCCGAAGACCAGAACTCCAGGCATGCCGGGAAGATTCAGTGATGCCATCTTTGGCGAAAACCCTTACGCTGTTCACCAACCTTTCACATAGTTTTCACACCTAATCATGCGGGGGATCATCGCGCCCTGGCCGGGTGCGGTGACCAAAGGGTCGCGACAAATGAAAAATTCTGCTCGAAGCTTAAGCCTGCTCTCGCACATCCTGCTGCGAAACCACCATGATCTTCCTGCTGCCAATCTAGTTACGAATCGGGACTCGAACGGTACGGGCCCAAACCTTCCGTCACTCGGCAACTTCGGCACCGATGATTTCGGAGACCTGTGGAATCTGGCGAACTCACATCACGTAATCATGCGGGCTTTTCCGGGGTTGCGCGAGATGATGATGGTGGAGCCGGGCAGCGACAAATTGGGTTGGATTGATCGAGCGCTAAGCAAAGAGCAGGCGCGCATCGACCACGCACTTTCCTTCCTCGCTCCGATCTGCCAATCCCTCGAAGAAGCCGGCAACGTGATTGTGATCAAGTCGCTCGATCACTGGCCCGACCTCGGCAACGATCTCGACCTGTACACAAACGCTCAAGGCGCTGACGTCGTCAGAATCATGAAAGAAAAGTTCAACGCCGAAGTTGACGAGCGGAGTTGGGGGGATCGCCTTGCCAACAAATGGAATTTCATCGTTCCGGGACTGCCGGAATTAGTGGAAGTCCACATCGCACGTTTAGGGCAGACTGGCGAACAGAAAGCCATCACCGAATCGCTGATTAAGCGCTCGGGCACCGTGGGGTACGGGAGGCATACGTTCCGTGTCCCGGCTGCGGAACACCGCATGGTGATCAGCACCCTGCAGCGCATGTACCGGCACTTCTATGTGCGCCTCTGCGATGTCGTCGACAATGCGAAGCTGATGGATTCCGGCGCGATTGACTACATGTACTTGCGCACGCTCGCCAAGTCAGCAGGTCTGTGGGGCGGCCTGGCAACGTACATGGTAATCGTTTCGGAATACGTCGAAACGTATCGCGGCTACGGCATAAACTTACCGCCGGTGGTGACTGAAGCAGCCCGGTTTGGCAACGACCTCGTCTACTTCAAGCGAAACTTTCTTCGCATTCCAATCTTTCCGCAGTCAGCCAAGCTTTACGTTTCGGAGTGGGCCAGACTTCTGATGAATGGCGAATTTGAGAACACGCTTCGCTTGAGCTTGCTCCCCGGGTTGGCGACGGCAGCAGCTCTCGAGATGAAGTTCACCGGCAGCGACAAAGGTATTTGGTAGCCATTACTCTCTGGCCTGAATCGCGCGTGCAGCCGAGTCTCCCATTTCTATGTCAGGGGTTTACGGTATTGCGGGGTACGGGCATAGATTTTAACGTGAATCGACGTTTGATTAGGCTACGATTCCCTCTAGTTGACAGAAAGGCTCGACGTGGTTCGCATTCTGGTCGCAGACGATAATCCAGTGGTAAGACACTATTTGCGAGGGCTACTCGAGCAGCAAAACGGTTGGAAAGTGTCGGACGAGGCAAGGACTGGAGGCGAAGCGCTCGACCGGGTGCAGAGAAGCCGGCCCGATATCATCTTGCTTGACTTCCAAATGCCAGATTTAAATGGACTTGATGTCGCCCGTAAGATTTCGGACAACTTCCCTGACCTTCCCATCCTGATGGTCACTATTCATCTTTCCAAGCAACTGGCCGATGAGGCTCGTAAAGTTGGTATTCGAGGCGTGTGTTTGAAATCGGATGTAGGTTCGATTGTGGAAGCGGTAGATACCTTGTTACATAAAAAAACTTTCTTCCGCGAAACTGCCGCTACAAGTCATTGATTTGCGCCTGTTGATCTACAGGATTCACTGTATTCAGGCTCTAAGGTGCTCGTGCTAATTTGAGGGTGCTTTAGATGTTTGTTTCTCGAAACTGCGGAGCGAACGTAGCCGGTGGCCGTAAGCGGGCAATTAATTACCTTCGGTAAGCGAAAGGTTAGGCGCTATGGTTTCACATGGCTACAGCCAAGGGTCTGAAAAGGCATCTATGGCGATACGAATTTTGCTGGTTGATGATCATCCGGTCGTCAGGCAGGGGCTCAAAACACTTCTTGAAGGCAGAACCGAGTGGGAAGTGGCGGGCGAAGCCTCCGACGGATTAGAGGCCATAGAAAAAGTCACCGCTTTGCAACCCGATGTCGTCGTGCTCGATATCACGATGCCGCGCATGAACGGCATTGAGGCATGTCGGGTCATCAAGGAGAAGAGACCAGGGGTCGAAGTCCTTTTCGTCACCCAGCATGATTCTCCGCAAATGATGAGGGAAGCGTTAGCGGCGGGAGCGAGAGGCTATGTCGTGAAGTCGAATCTGGCGAGGGATTTGCTGGAAGCAATCAAGGAAGTGAGTCAGCACCGGGTTTTTACGGCCCTGGCCCATAATCCAAATACGGCGAATTGAAACGCCGGGATGTCATTCATCAGTTAAAACTGTGGCGGGAGACAATTATGAAGCTGCGCATTCTGTTAGCCGACGATCATGAAATTGTACGTAAAGGATTGTGCGCCCTTCTTCAAAAACGAGAAGGGTGGGAGATCTGCGGTGAAGCCTCCGATGGGCGCGAGGCGATCGAAATGGCCAAGCAGCTCAAACCTGACGTCGTCATCGTTGATATTGGAATGCCGTTCCTTAACGGCCTTGATACCACACGGCAACTGATCGAACTTGACCCTTCGTTTAAAGTTATCGTCCTTACAATTACCGATTCTGACCAAGTGATTCGAGAGGCGCTCGATGCCGGAGCACGCGGTTTTGTTCTGAAGTCAGACGCTGCCCGCGATCTGGTTTCAGCGGTCGAAGCGATTCAGAGCAAGCGCATGTTCTTCACTCCCCGCGTAAACGATCTTGTTCTGCAAGGTTTCCTGGATAAAGGACACGCAGTCTCGCGCAATGTCGCCCCCAACCTTCCGATTCTAACCGCGCGCGAGCGCGAAGTGACCCAATTGTTGGCTGAAGGTAAAAGCTCGAAAGAAGTTGCTACGCTGCTCAACCTGAGCACGAAGACGGTAGAAACTCATCGCAGCAACATTATGCGAAAGTTGAGCTTGCATTCCATTCGCGACCTGGTTGTCTATGCCATCAAGAACAACATCATTCAGATTCAGATGCCGCTACAACCAAGCACACAAGCTCCCAATGGAGCGCCTCAGACAACGCTCGTGTAGCGACTTCGGTAGCCGTAACATTTTGGGGAATCAAGTTAACCGGCTGATTCAACTGGCAGCGAGCCATACCTCACGTTTGATCAAAGGTGTCGACGATCGCTCATCGTCACGATCTGTGCACGGTTTAATGGCAGATCAGTGGGGCTGAGCTTCGCCTCCATAAGCAAACCCGCTCCGTGTCTCCACATTCAACTTCGCATAGCCCGGAGCATGAGCCTCTACTTTTACCGCTCCGCTCTCCGGCTTGGCGCTCTGATTCTTGGGACGATAGGCGATAAGGTATTGCGTGCGGATATCATGCGCCACCTGGCTAGTGATATCCGAGACCTGATCGAGGCTTGACGGGAAGTATGCCACGCCGCCTGTATCTTCGGCCAAACGTTGCAGAGCATCTTTTCCAGTGGGCCTCATACCACTTCCCAAAAGCCCGATTGCGTAAATGGTTGGCCCGTTCTTGAGTTGTAATTTCGAAAGGGCTTCCTCGAGCGTCTCCTGGCTCATATTGTCTTCACCGTCTGTGATTACAAGCAGAACCTTTTTATCGAGACGGGGGTTGTTTCGCAGATGTACCGAAGATGCGACGATCGCGTCGTAGAGCGCGGTGCTTCCGGACGACGACACCTGGTGCAACGCGGTCTCGAGAAGTCTGATATCGGAGGTGTAATCCTGATCGAGGTAATAAGTTTGGCTGAAATTCACAACGAAGATTTCGTCCGCCGGGTTGCTCGCCCGTATCAGACTTAAAACTGCGCGATTGACTTCGTCCCGCTTGTCACGCATCGATCCAGAATTGTCGACGACAATCCCCATCGCCACGGGAACATCCTGCCGTCGGAACGATGTGATCGGCTGGGGCGAGCCATTTTCCAGAATGGTAAAAGCGTTCTTGTCCAAATTCGGCACCAGATTGCGCTGCCGATCGGTGACCGTAGCGTGCAACATTACTTCCTGCACTTCCTTTTTAAATACGAACATGGTGCTCTGGTCGTCGGGTGTCGTCGAATCTGGACCTGCCTGGTCCGCCGGAATCGGAGCCTGGGAATCGCCTCCTGGGGGCGCGGATTGTTGACCCTGAGCCGGAGCCGCTTGGCTCGACGCGGACGGCGCCGCCTGAGTCGGAGCAGTAGCAGTCGATACAGAACCTTGCGCCGCCAGATTCAGCGGCAACGCCATCGATAGGGTTAGCGCAACCGCCCATGCGCGTCCGGACGAAGCCAGCCAACCGAATTTCAAAATCTCAGAACTCATAGGCCTTCCTTAACAACTCCCTCTATTTTAGATGCCGCAGGCATCACCGAATGGCGAACCGCTCTTTAAATCCTACAGAACGGAAACTAGCCATTCAATGGAGTTCTCGAACCTTATGTTTCGAAAGCACAAAGTCCCAGCCGAGGCTGGGACTTTTGTCGGTCCAAAGAAGGCTAAAAAAAACTAGGACGCGCGACGTTCACGATCGCGGTTTTGGTCGTCTTCCTCGTTCCCAAACTGTCCACCCTTTTTTTCCTGGCCGGATTGACGCTGGCCAATTTCGTTCACCGGCTCGGATTCCCCGGGCCGATTTCCACTGCCGCCTTGCTGACCAGTTTGCCCAGATTGCTGACCGAACAATTGATTTTTCTTGTCCATATCGTTTTCCATAAAACAATCCTCCGCGACCGAGCATGTTAGCAATGCGTCGAAGTGTATTCAATCACTACTTGTTAGTTGCGGCAAGATTTCAGTTTAGCGTGAGCTGAGTCCTGCCAGGATCGAAGCTCAAAACAGAGCGGCCTCTCTCACGCGAAACCCTTGTTCCGTGTGAGAGAGGCCAGCGACTCTGGATTGGCGATCAGGTCGCCTACCTACATCACTACAGCAATCGCGACTGTAACTCCGGGGTGGGCCATGTCATATAGGAAATACTGTCCATCGACATAATCGACGTAGACTTGGTCGCTATAAGACCAGTCTGCGGGCCAAGCGTCGATGATATTAAAGGTATAGCCGCCGTATTGGAATTGCGGCTGCCCGCCGGATGCCGGGCGGTTGACTACAAACGTATGTTGACGTCCGAATGACGAGCGGAATTTTTCATCGGGGATGTGACCTCCACCGCGATTTCCGCCCGCTTGTGCGTGTTGCGCTTGATCTTGACGTGAACCGTTCATCTGAGAATTGTGTTCGTTTCGGTCCATCTGCTTTGAATCTTGTTGCGTTGAACCTTGCCCGGCGTCCTGGCGAGACCGCTCTTCGCCCCGCACATTCTTATCTTCGGACTGTTCCGGAATTTTGCCCGTTTGTTCGCGGCTTTCCTGCGGCCTCGCCGTGTCATTCTGGCGATTGGGAGCGGGAGATGCCTTGTCTTTTTGAGACTCCGCCGGACGCGATTCTTCCTTCGTCTTTTCTTCTTGCGCATACATCAATGCGCTGGTCCCGAGAAACAACGACAGCGTCGAAACGCCTACCAATTTATTTATTCTCATCAGGGTCATCTCCTTAATTTTTTCATCTGCAAGCATAAAGCCCAGACTCTAACCCACGGGAATGGTCTACACGCTTCTGCGTCCTCGCCCGAGGTGTGTAATCAGTGAGACCACGAACAACACCAGAAAAATCACAAAAATGAGTTTCGCAATCCCGGCTGCCGCTACGGCGATTCCACCGAAACCGAAGACTGCTGCCACAATCGCTACCAACAGAAACATCAGTGCCCAGTGAAGCATTTCAACTCCTCCGTTTTTGATTTGATCTAAGATCCCCGAACCAAGATCATAGTAAGGTGGGTCGCGCGGCCCGTATCCATTCGAGACTGTACTTCGGGAAACAAAGTTCCCTATTGGTCAGGAGAACTAGACCCCCGATGGCTACAACGAACTCTGTATATATAAGTGAAGGCATCAGACATAAAAACGGTTACCGTTTGTTTCGTCCACAGACCATGCCTAAGGTGCGAGTTCATTTTTTTGCGCCACATTACCTTCTACGAATGAAAATTAAACTGTCGCGGCGTCGGGTAAGCCGACAAGAATTTAGTAGCCTATCTCCCCGAAGTGGTAGCTTTGTAGCGAAAACTACTCGCTGGGCGCGTCGACTTCAACAAGTGACGGCTTGCCGTGCGCAAACCGACTGACCTTCTGGTTTATCCCGGGTCTGGGACGCTCAGGGAAACCGCCAACTCCACCCTCTTCCCGGTCCGAGCCGATTTGTACCTGATTTTATTTTAGAAGTGGTTCAACTCACCTTGACTGCGACTTCCCCGACATGTTCACTTTTTCTTCGGAACCTTGGCGCCCTTCTTACGCGCTTCGGAGAGGCCGATGGCGATAGCCTGTTTACGGCTCTTCACTGTGCCACCCTTTCCTCCCTTGCCTGACTTCAGCGTTCCCTTTTTCTCGCGATGCACTGCACTCTTGACCGACTTGCCAGCGGCTTCGCCGTATTTGCGGTTCGATGATTTCTTTTTAGCAGCCATAAGGTATCCTCCGACCCACTTAGAGCACAAACTTCATTGGAGGGTTGTGCCATGGTTCGTGCCGCGAAACCTGGCAGAAGAAGCCGAGCCCACTGAAGACGAATAGCGGAGGAGCCTAGCCGACTTTTGCGGCCTGCAGTAAGGTGAGCTACCGCTGCAGAATCTAGTCGAATTGCGTCAAGAAGTTTTGAAGAGTTTCAGGGAAAAATTATTGCAGGGAGAGCATCATGTCGCCGTTCTTAGCGAAGGTAACGTGCAGAGCGTTTTCGCGCGCGCCGGCAAGTTCACCCTCGATGCTGGCGGACCCATCATAGGCGCCAGATCCAGTTCCACCGGTCGCCGTGATTTGCACGCGAAGATGATGGTGCCCGGCCGAAATCTGCGTCGCATGAAATTCATGGCCGGCGACGTGGTGAAATACTCCGAGGGTTTTCTTGTCGTTCCCGAACAGCATGTGAGTATAGGTCATCTGACCGTCGACCCAGAGAGTGAGATAGGCTGACGGGAATCGATGTTCTACTTCGATTCCGAGCGTGGTGAGAGAAGCAGCCGGCGCCGGGCTCGGCAAAGACACAGCCACTGTGGTCGGCGAAGTGCCTGGGACGCTTGACGCCGGCTGATTTTCGGTCCTGACGTTTCGTACGGGTTTGAGAGAAACCGCCTTCAGGGGAACGACACTGGTCTGCGAAGGCAGCTCGCGGCTCTTATCAAGCAACGGCGGCTTCGGCACGGAAGAAGAGCGAGCCGCTACGGGCGGAGTCGTGTCCAGCTTTAGGACGGGCTCCGCTTGCGGCAAGGATGCGATCGGACTCCTTGGCACCAGGCGGCGATTTAAAGCAATAGACCCTAATCCGAGAAACAACATGCCTACCGTGACCCACGCGCCGATCAACAGTTTCTGAATGAGAGCCTTCTTCAAGTCCGGTGGTGCATTCAACCTGAACGGCTGCGATTGCGTCTTCGTGGCTTGATAGGTAAGCGTCTTGTGGTTTAGGGAACTCGGACGAACTTTGGCCCTTGCGATCTGTTCGGCGATGGCCGCGTCGGAAGATTCGGCCTGCTGCGTCTTGCTCCATGGCTCTTTACCTTGCTGCAGGTATTGGATGTCGAGCACTAACTCCATGCCACGCTGATAGCGGTCGCGCGCGTCCTTCGCCATGGCCCTCGTGATGATGTAATCGAGGCCGGGAGGAAGTTCGGTATCGAGCAGAGTGGCAGGAATCGGATCGCGATTTACGACTTTGTAAGAAATGGTGACCGCGCTATTGCCTTGAAATGGCCGGTGCCCGGTGAGACACGTATAGAGCATCACGCCGAGCGAAAATAGATCGGAGCGCCCATCGATGGCCTCACCGTTGACCTGTTCAGGCGACATGTAGGCGGGAGTGCCCCAGGCACGCCCGGCGGAAGTTTGATTTGCCAGACTGAGTTTCGCTACACCGAAGTCGGCGATTTTTGCGTGGCCATCTTCCGTGAGCAGGATGTTGGCTGGCTTCAGATCACGGTGTACGACGTTCATGCAATGCGCCGCGTCCAACGCCTCCGCGATTTCCATCGTCAATCGCAACGCAGTCTCGACTGGAATCTTGCGCTCTTTGCGCGCGAGCCTGCGCTCGAGCGATTCCCCTCCCACGTACTCCATAACGATGTAGGGGGCGCGTGTTTCGGGCTCTTCGCCAACGTCGAACACGGTGACAATTCCCGGGTGCGACAGACGCCCTGCGGCTTCCGCTTCACGGAAAAAGCGTTCGCGGTAGTCCAGTTCATCCTCTGCCGACTGACCAATAAGCGAAATGGTTTTTACTGCGACGACGCGATTGATTCGAGGATCGCGGGCCTTGAGACGACGCCCATGGCACCGCGTCCGAGTTCACTGAGGATCTCGTATCGCCCGAACCGCTGTCCGCGATCGTCCATAGGGATCTGACCGTCCGCGCAGACCAACCCCACACGGGAAACTAACTTTCCGGCCAGCTATATTGTGCTATTCAAAGGGCCGAGCGACCAAGTTACCGTCGTTTGTACCCTGAAGGACAGCCAAGTTAAGAAATGGCACGTTGCAGCGCGGTTTTGCGCCTCTTTCGGCGCATTTCGACCGATACCTTACCGGCGATGCGCTCCCTACGGCATCCCACGGATGTGCCAGGCAGACCACTTCATCGAGACTTGGGATTGGAGCCGTTCCTTTGCTGCATGTGGCAAAGGGGTCGCTAAAGGATTGTGTTAAAAATCAGCAGGGAGGCTTTCTAAAAATGTCCGCGAAAAAGTTAACAATTCTCTCAGTAGTTCTCGCAAGTGCTTCGTTCATGTCAGCGCAGGCCGGTACCGGCGCGGGGTCAAGCGCTGGAGCGAGTGCAGGGACGGGGGCAACGGGTCAGACCGCTTCTCCATCTTCTCCATCCGGTAGCACCGCCACTTCGCAGGGTAGCACCGCGACACCTCCGGGAAGCACGACAAACCAGAGCGTCCCAGGCTCGACATCCGCCAACACGCCGACGACGGGCACTGGCTCCCAGCCATCCAGCACTTCGAACGGCACGGGAATGACGCATAGTGGACCTTGCAGCACGACCTCTGGGACCATGTCCGGAACCGCGAGCGGCACCACGGCGGGAACGTCTGGCGGAGCAGCAAGCGACAGCACCTCGCAGACGAACCCCGGAACTCCATCGCCCTCTACCGGAGCAAAGGCCGGAACGTCTTCGGGCGCAACTTCAGGTAGCACTGGAACATCGGCTTCGGCGGGCAACTCACAGCCTTGCCCGAGCGGGACGACGCCGCCATCCAGATAGGTAGGGGAGCTCGGAGAAACCAAAAAATAAAGGGTAGAGCTGTCGGCTCTACCCCTCTTAAAAGACCTTTGTCGGATTATTGATAACTAACGGTGAGTTGATCCAGGAAAATCGTGTAAGGTGTCTGCCACTGGTCACCATCCATCTGGTAGTTGACGGTGAAGCCATACCACCCCGAAGTCGGTTTAGGGCTGTAATAGCGATTCAGATTCGCGGTTTGTCCATTGAGCGTAATGGACTGGTAGAGCAAATGATTATCCGAGGTTCGCTGCGCATGGATGGTGAGGTGATTCCATCCGTTATAGTTGGGATAGCATTTGACTCCGGTCGGAACCCAACGCTGATTGATGTTGTCCCAGATATCCCACTCATTGCCGCCCGCGATTCTGCACTCGTGGCCCCAGATGAAGCCCATGCCATTGAAGAACTGGTTGAGATCGAACTCAAGAGCCTGGGACGCACCCAGATTGTTTCCCAAAAAGTAAACATCGTAGGTGAAATCATGAAGGGTCGGCACAATCGCGTGATCGTGATCCAGCATGCCTTGCGATGAGCCGTCGCCTATCAGGTGATTATTGAACAGGACGTCCCAGAATGGTCCGCTGCCCCACATGTTATATTTCGCGGCACGGCCTGAAAGGGATGGCGAATTGACGCCTTCCTGCCATGACCAACCAACCTTCGAGCACGGATTGCAGTCGATGAAGTTCGGCGGGCCCTGCCCCGCACCGTCCCATCCGCCGCTGTTCTGCAGGTTGGTGAAGGAGTTGCCACCACCACCCCCCCCGCCGCCACTGGCGACATTGACGTTCACCGCTGCGGTCGAAGCGCCACCGCAATGATCCCAGGCCACAACAATTACGTTGTATTTTCCGTTGTTCAGCTGAACCGAGTGGTTGAGGTTCGAACCGTTTCCGACGAAGCTGAGCTGGTAAGGCGCCGGATATATTCCCATGGCGCTAATGCCGCCACCGCACGAAGTGTTGGAATTCGCGACAAAATTGACCGGCCCGTTAACCGTAGCACCGTTCGCCGGCGAAGTAATCCAGACGCCCCCGAAAGAACTAGCGCATAAAAGAATTAAAAATAAAGACAGCAATAAAGGCTTACGCATATAGGTTCTCCAGTTAAGTTTTCGCTTTCGACCCGAAGTCCGGATAACCCACTCTCTAGCGTCGTGTGGCTTGGACGCGTCGAAGAGTGTCAGAAGAAGCGGCGTGCTTCAACTACTAAGCATCAATGTTTCAACAACTTGCATCTCCGGGGAGACACGGAAAACGCAAGATATGGATGTTGTACTGATTGATCTGAATTGAACGGAGAATACCAGAAAGACTGTAGGCGGCAAGCAAAAACCCCCTTTGAAAGTACTCGTAAGTGCATCGTCGCAAAACTCTGCGGCAATACGCCAAGCAAGTTGCGAAGGGGTGAAGCGAAGTTAACTGGGATAGTATGCTGCCTTACGGAAGCGCATGCGGTCCGGTGATCGTCCCGGTCTTCAAAACCGGCGGGCGGCATCTTCGATGTTGCCGGTGGGTTCGACTCCCACTCGCTTCCGCCACTTCTTGAGCCCCTATCTCTTCTCTTTGGCGGCTAGACCGAAGGCGGGCGCGAAAACTTTCGAGAAGAAGAAACAGATTGGAAACAAGCACTCCCCCGCGCAGTTCGCGCGAGGTCACCCCTTGCCATAGTAACTACTCGCTCACTTATTCAGCCCCGCAGGCCAGTTAACGATTAGCGACATCGGCGCGATTGTCGCGTCCTGTTGCGGCATGGGTAAAAGAAAGCGCTTGCCATCTGGGGCGGCGTCGTAGGGGTAGCCGACCGCTGAAGTCGCGCGGATCGCAAATAAAGTTTCCGGAATTCCGGCTTCGAATTCGTTTCCGTTAACCCTGACCGCCACGGAGTGAAGCGAGGCATCGGCGAGGCCGGCATAGTAAATTTCTTTGCTATCGCCTCGCCACACTGGATAACCTCCCCCACTTTGTGAAATTTGCCAGCGGCTTGCTCCACTCGGAAACGGGGTTACGTAAACTTCTTCGCGCCCCGAATCGGTCGAGCTATACGCCAGCCATTTTCCATCCGGAGAAAGGCGCGTTTGCACAATGCGGGCAGTGGGCGATTGCGGCTGTACCACCGGAAATGGCTTTTTATCCCCCGAGGTGGCAACTGCCCACAACTGTGCGCCGACCGGGCCCATCAGTCGTTGGTAGGTCAGATATTTGCCATCCGCAGACCACTGAGGCCAAAACAAAGTGATCGGACTCTCGCCGGGCTTCCCCTCAGCTAGAAGCAATTCATCCTGCCCCATGCCGCTTGCCTGTTTTGCATGCAGCGTTGCGCCAAAAGAGAGCGTCAGTCCGGCCTGTGTAGTAAAAGCGACTCGCTGGCCGTCGGCCGACCATGAGGGCATCTGGTGCAGGGCCGAGTCGAAGGTCAAGCGAACACGCGTGCCGCGCGCGAGGTCGAACACCCAAATATCCGGTTTGGGATCACCCAAGGCGATGGCAACGCGCTTTCCATCCGGAGAAATCCGGGCGCCGTTATAGGCTCCTGCTTCTGCTGCCTTGCCGAGTAAAGCACCGCGGCGATCGACCCACGTTAGATCGTAGCCTGACCTCACGACGGTTCCCTGATATATGAGGACGCCGTTTTCAGAGGCAGTGAAGGTTGCATGCCAGGTTCCGCCATCGTAGTCGACGTTATCCGCAAGAGAGAACGGCTCACCTGAGAGCGTGCCGCGCTTCCAGTCGAATTTCTGCGCCATCAGTTGCGATTCTCGGTGAAAGAGCAAATAACCGGCGGCGTATTGACCACCGGCATCGTTCGACAGAATAAGTTTGCTCTCGTCATTGTCCAGCGATCCCATGTAAATGCCGTATTTTTCGCGGGCACCGATGCCATGATTGGTCGCTAAAAACAGAAAGTGTCTGCCGTCAGGAAGAAACGTCGGCCAGCGATGCGTGTCGTGCAGGCTCTCATCGAGTTTGACGGCGCGAACCGCAATGCCCCCGTTGGCACTGACCTTCCAGAGGTTTCCTCGGTAGTCGGGGGCAAAGACGATCGTGTTATCAGCGCCCCACGCACCACCGCGGGCGTTGGGAGCCTCGGCGATGCTGACGATCGAGCCGCCGGCGGCTGGTATTTTCTTCAACATGCCGTCGACAAAAAATGCGATGAATTTTCCGTCCTTCGACCAGAAGGGAAAGGCACCGCCTTCAGTGCCCGCCAGTTTCCTCGAGGCAACGGCATCAAGTGATTGCACCCAGATGACTTCGCGTTCCTTTTGCGAGCGTGCACCAAATGCGACCTGCGTGCCGTCTGGAGAAAGAACGGGCGGGGCGGAGAAATCACCATCGAAATCGAAGATTGCTCCTGGCGGTGGGACGAGAGAAGAACGAAAGACGGGAAGCGGGCCATGGGCACGCCACGCCGTCCATAAGAGAGCGCCGACTAATGCGACAACTAGTGTTCCCCACAACAAACGCTCGCGCACGCGGCGCCTCATTCGAGGCGGCGCTGCTTCCCCTCCCGACACGGAACTCGAACTCCTAGTTCCAAGCCATCGCAATTGCCGGGCAACATCGCCGGCGCTCTGCCAGCGCGACTCGGGATCCTTCGCAAGGCAGCCGCGGATAATCTGATCGAGCGCTGGCGGCGCGGTCGGCAACATAATCGCCAGCGGTTCCGGTTCCTTTTCCAAAATGGCCGAAGCGACCGAGATCTGGCTTTTGCCTTCGAATGCTCGCTTTCCGGTCGCCATTTCGTAGAGCACCGCGCCGTAGCTGAAGATGTCGCTGCACGACGTGGCCTCGTTGCCCTCTACCTGCTCGGGAGACATGTATTGAAAGGTTCCGAGGAGCGTTCCCTTCGCAGTCAGGGGATGAGAAATCGCTGGAGAAGTGAATGTGGCGGTCAAGTCGGAAGCGGGCGGAGGAATCCCGGGCTTCGCTTTTGCCAGCCCGAAATCCAATATTTTCGCGCCGGACTTCGTCAGCATGATGTTGCCCGGCTTCAGGTCACGATGCACGACTCCGCTGCGATGAGCGCGGTCGAGCGCATCGCCAATTTCGGCGCCGATTCGCAGCAACTGGTCGATAGGCAGCGCACCTTTTTTCAGTCGGTCGGCGAGCGTTTCGCCGAGCAGATATTCCATGACCAGGAAGCGGACACTGCCTTCCTGCCCGACATCGAAGAGTTGACAAATGTTGGCATGATTCAGCGAAGAGATGCTGCGAGCTTCGCGCTCGAAACGTTCGCACGCGTCGAAATCGCTAGCCAGATGTTCGGGGAGAATTTTTATGGCAACGGTGCGGTCAAGACGAGTGTCTCGCGCGCTGTAAACTTCGCCCATCCCACCCGCGCCGATGGGTGACTGAATCTGGTAAGGTCCAAGCCGCGTGCCGGAAGTAAGCGCCATTCGTCGGACAATTATAGCGTGCGACCGGTTTACGCTTGCGCGGACGCACACTGATTTTACGAACCCGAAATCACTTCGCTTTCTGAATCGCTCCAGGTGTTGGCGCCGTCATCAGAGCGATGAACATTTTGTTGAATTTTGCCAGATCCAGTTCTTGCGGCACTTTCACCAGGCTCTCGCCGAGGCCGGGTTCATCTCCCGGAGCCCAGACAAGGGTGTTGCCGTAACCGGGACCATGGGAGTAATCCATGTCCATGCGCAGTTGAATCTCTTTGGTGATGATGCTTGGGTCGAGCCAAGCGACTGCAGCAAGTTCGTCCCAGAGATATTCCTCGTCCGCATATTTTGCAATGTATTGCGCAGCTGGATTCTGCGACTTGGCGATGGTCGCGATCATTTCTTTCGTCATGCGGGTCTTGATTGAAATATCGACGGTAGTCACGGTTATTTTGCGCCACCCCGGAGCGCTTAGAGTGATGTGCACAGCTTCCGGGTCCCACCAGAAATTGAATTCACGGCGATTCGAAGTCGCCCATGGATAGGGCAAATCAGGAGCGATCGAACCGCCCATGATTACCAGTTCCTGCGCGAGGTCGGGCACTGCCGGGTCGATACTGATGGCCTGTGCAATATCCGTCAGCGGGCCTCCCGCATAAAGCGTTACTTCGTGCGGATACTTGTGCAGCATGCGGATGATGAAGTGCGCGGCATCCTCGGTTGATGGCTTGGTTGTCGGATTGCCTTCCTTCCAGCGGCGGAATCTCATACGGACCATGAAAGCCGCCACGCTGACCGTCGCCTGAAGGCTTCTTATTCCACGCGCCTTGATAATCGACTTTGCCGTAGAGCTTTTCCCAGCGCTCGATCAATTCCATCCGGTTAATAAGAGGGAAAACCGCCCCCGGAACGACGGGAACATCGGTGCGACCGATAATCTCCAGCATTCGCAGCGTATGCGCCACTTCTTCGTCTCGCCATATCGCCGCTGACCACGGTTATGCCGAGAGTCTCGACCTCTGGAGATTGCAGAAAGACCAGCATCGATTGCTGGTCGGTCGTGGCGGGGCCCCTCGCGTCCTGGTCAATAATGATCTTGCGCTTTGCCTGCGCACCCGCGAACGACACGCAGCTAAAAAAAACGAAGATGATGAATGCAAATCGGCAGCGCATACTTCTGAATCTCCTGGCCGGGAACTTGACTGCTACCCGCATTTTCAGTCACGAATCAGTACATGATTGTTTTAGTCAAATGATGGGGCCACCAGGTCGTGTGATAGTGCGTCCATAGGCGCGCATCGATTTGCGGGATAACGATTTGCATATCTTTCGGACGAAGCTTGTTTACCTCTTCACTCAGCAGCGCCGTGGCATAGACGCAGTGAGCGCGAATCTCAATTTCCTGTCGGCTGTCTCGAGGAATCATCTGGTGCGAGTTGATGGCGTGCTCAAGATCGGGCGAATACGACGTGATTCCCATCAATCGTAGGGCGACCGGGACGATGTAGTCGGCAAAAGCCGTCATCTTGTCGAGGTCGTCGATGCGAAATTGCCCGGACCTTCGCAGGCTTGAATACACGAGCCACAGGCCAAGTTGCGGAAGTTTGAACAACTTGATGGTATGTCCGTCGTATTCGCTGACATCGTTGAAGCGGGGGAATTCGGTGACCATGCGGTCGACCAGGCCTTTTCCGTTGTCATAAAGGCGCGGGGAGCAGGAGTCCACAAAATTGTGGAATCGCCCACCATACCTGTCGACCAGCACTTTGCCGGATTGATGCAGCACTTCCATTTTTTCGTCGAGCATCGGCATTTCAATGTTGCCGGCGAAAATCTTTTGAAGTTCGGGCTTCGTCGCTTGCGCAAGAAATTTTCCATCGAGCACCGGAATGCCGCTATCGAGCGCCCGCTTCATGCATGCAAAGAGCGCGTCCGAGTCGGACCAGTGGCGTCCGGCAAAATCGACCTGGAATTTTTGCTGGTTTGAAAAGTCGGTGAAGGCGGTGTCGATCAGGTCGGCGGTAAGAATAAAATCGATCGTCTCGTCTCGCTTGCCATCTCCGGCGCCTAACGGAAGCGCGTAGTCGGGCTCAGGAAGCTCTTCATAGGCCATCCAGGCGGCAACTTCCTGGACTTTCTTAAAGTGGGTGCGCACATCACGCGAATGATCGATTACTGGATGCAGGCTGTCGAGCACCGGGCTCCCGACGAGTTTCGGCCAAGGCACAGGAGCAGCTAAAGAATTGGCGAAAAGATTTTCTTTCATGGTTGCCGCGAGAACTCCAAAACTGCCTGCTGCTTTTACAAACTCCCTACGTCCGATCGATTGCGAGATCATAGCTGCGTTCGGCTCCAATTCCAAGTTTCTGCAAAGTACCTTCTGTGACGGGTAGTGTCAACCGCTTCGCTCGGCCACGGAAGCGGGACATATAATAAAAATGACTCGGATTGCGTTCCGTTTCCCTAAGAAGTTCCGGCTTATGAAAAAAATTCGCATCATCGGCGCAGGTTTGGCGGGAGCGGAGGCGGCATGGCAATGCTCGCGCCGCGGAGTTCACGTCGAATTATTCGAGATGCGCCCTGTGCGATCGACTCCAGCGCACCAGACGGAAGACTTTGCGGAACTCGTCTGCTCGAACTCTCTAAAATCCGAGAGTGAAAACACTGCGCCCTGGCTGTTGAAAGAAGAGATGCGGCGGGCTGGTTCCAAATTGCTTGAGATCGCCCGAGAAACTTCCGTGCCTGCCGGACACGCGCTGGCGGTTGATCGCGCCGAATTTTCGACCAAGGTGACCCGCATTATTTCGAGTGACCCGTTGATCACGGTTCGCAGGGAAGAAGCTACCCACATCGATGACGACGGGGTAACCATTATTGCTACGGGCCCATTAACCTCGGATGCTCTATCGCAGGACATCGTGCGGCTTAGCCCCGGTACGCCTCTCGAACAGCTCACTGCTGATTCGTTGCTCTCACCTTCCACGGCACCGACTACGAGCGGGAATGAAAGTGAGCATCAGAATCTATATTTCTACGATTCGATCAGCCCGATTGTTGAGGCCGACTCGATCGACATGAGCAAAGTCTATCTCGCCGCGCGTTATGACAAGGGCTCGGCCGACTACATCAACTGTCCGATGACGAAAGAAGAGTACGACCGCTTCTATGAGGCGCTGGTCGCCGCGCAATCGGTCGAGCAAAAAGACTGGGAGAATTTAAATTATTTTGAGAGCTGCCTTCCGATCGAAGAGATCGCAAGGCGCGGTCGCGATACGCTGCGCTTTGGGCCGATGAAGCCCGTGGGCCTCAAAGATCCGAAAACCGGACGCATTCCGTATGCGGCCGTGCAATTGCGTCAGGAAAATTTGCGAGCCGATTCTTACAACCTGGTCGGTTTCCAGAATCATTTGAAGTTTGGAGACCAGGCGCGCGTGTTGAACCTGATTCCGGGTCTCGAGAACGCGCGCTTTCTTCGCTACGGGCAAATTCATCGAAACACGTATATCAATTCTCCGAGGCTCTTAACGTCAACATTGCAGATGCGGGCTCATCCGCATGTAATGTTTGCCGGGCAAATTTGCGGAGTAGAAGGTTACGTAGAATCGATTGCTACCGGGCTTTTGGCTGGCATGAATGCGGCCACGCTGGCGCTAGGTGATACACCGATTCCTCCTCCGCGAGCGACTGCCTTGGGATCGCTCATTCACTACATCACTCGAGCGGAGAGTAAAAGTTTTCAGCCCGCAAACATCACCTTCGACCTGCTCCCCGAGCTCGATGCCCGCATACGTGACCGCAAAGAACGCCGTCGGCAGCAATGCGAACTTGCCTTGCGAGAATTCGACAAGTGGTACTCCCCACAACATTCCCAGACATTGGACGCCGCATTACGTTCCGCTTAAATCCCTGGCAGGTTTAACTTGACCTGTTGTCCCCATCGGGTTAGAAGTGTTTCTTACTTCTTCCGTTTGATAAAGCTCGAGCAGAGGTCACCCGTTGCCACTTTCCGCAGTCGATTGCGTCCAGCCCGCATTGCAGCACACACGCGCTCAGCTTTTCTCGCCCTTTCGTCTTGGGCAGTGGGCTCGATTGGCGCTAGTCGGCATTTTGGCAGCGGAAATACATACCGCAGGCTGCAGCGTGCCGAGTTTTGGCGGGCAATGGCCCAAAATTCCGCACAAGTCAGGCCAAGACTCTCTGACATCGGCACTGTTCGCTGGAAGATCACCTTTGGATTGGCTTCCAAAAATGCCCGGACAAATTTCTCAGCACATCGGACAATATATTGGGCTCATCGTGATCGCTATTTTCGCCTTCATGATATTGACTACTGTCTTTTTATATTTGAACAGCGTTTTCAGGTTCATTCTGTTTGATTCAGTTGTGAGCCGCGAAAGTTCGATCAGCAGAGGATGGAATCGATATCGCAAGGCAGGCGGCCGCTTCTTTCTGTGGCAAATCGTGCTGCAGATCTCGACCTTGATGTTCTTCGGATTGCTGATCGGGGTGCCATTAGCCTTGGCGCTGGCTGCCGGTTGGGCAACAGATATAAAAAATCATCTTGGGCGCCTGATTGTCGGCGCGATATTGGCGGTGGGATTAGTGTTGCTGTTTGCTCTCACCATGGCAGTGGTGCAAGTTCTCTCGAAAGATTTCCTCGTCCCGATCATGGCCCTCGAAGGGCTTGATTTTGCCGACGGGTGGCATCGATTGCTCGCTATCGTGCGGCTGGAGCAGGGGCGGTTTGCAGTGTATGTGCTGCTAAAAATCGTCCTCTCGATAGCGGCTGGAATTATCTTTTCTATTGCCGCGATTTTCCCGATGTTAGTAATTGGCATTCCGGTAGTGCTCGCTGTGCTGGCCGCCCACGCCGCGGGGATAGGATGGAATGTCGGGACCATTAGTATCGCCATCATTTTTGGTACGATGCTCTTGCTGCTTTTGGTTTATCTGATCGCGCTGGTCTCGGTCCCTGCGACAATTTTCTTTCCTTCCTATGCGCTTTATTTCTTTGCCGGGCGTTATCCCGATCTTGATGTTCTCTTGCATCCCGCCCCGGAGCCGCAGGCACCGCTCATGACGCCGCTCGTGTAAACGCGCCTCTTCTCCGATCTTTTGCCAAACTGTTCACTGAATTTTCCACGAGCGGGATGACTCAGATCGAGTGCCAAAGTTTTTACGGTGAATTGCGGGCACGATTTTTGATCCAGATCGGCGAGCCGATAAATTCGAAGGCTTCGCGAATCTGATTTTCCAGAAAGCGCTGGTAGGAGAAGTGCAACTTCACGGCGCGGTCGGTGAAAAGCACGAAAGTGGGAGGCGCAACTCCCGCTTGTGTCATATAAAGAATGCGCACGCGCTTGCTTACGGGAACTGAAGCGCGATCAAAATCGACTTTCCTGATAAAGCGGTTCATCTCGCCAGTCGAGATTCGCTTGCGACGCTCGGCGGCAACTTTTTCGATCAAGGGCAAAATCTTCTCCGTACCTTTGCCAGTGTGGGCCGACAGAAAAAGCACCGGAGCATAACTGAGAAATTTAAGACCGTAGCGCAGCCTCTCTTCGTAGAGCGCGCGGTCTTGTGGCCGCTTGGCATCCTGAATTCGCGCGGTTTTTGACTGGCTGATCGCGCGCTTTTCTCCGCTCGCAATCAGATCCCACTTGTTGACCAGAATAATCACCGAGCGGCCGCTCTCGTGGGCGTAGCCGGCTATGTTGGCATCGAGTCCGCTAGCACCTTCAGTCGCGTCCACCATGAACAGAACGATGTCGGCATCTTCTATGTTTTTGCGCGCCATGACGACCGAGAGCTTTTCCGCCATCAGTTTCGTCTTACCTTTACGGCGAATTCCGGCCGTGTCAATGAAACGTATTTTGCGTCCGTGATACTGAATGACCTCGTCGATCGAGTCGCGCGTTGTGCCGGCGATGGGAGAGACGATAGCGCGATCGCTTTGGGTAAGCTGATTTAAAAGCGTCGATTTGCCGACGTTTGGGTGGCCGATGATTGCCACTTTTATTTCGTGCGGTTCTTCTTTTTCTGCCTCGCCAACATCCTCGCCGACTTTTTCTTCACCCTCTTCTGAGGCTTTAGCGGAGGTCTGTTTATACGTCGGGATTACTTTAAGCAAACCATCCAGCAAATCATCGACGCCGCGCCCATGCTCGGACGAAATCGGGAAGACATTCCGCATGCCGAGAGAGTGAAACTCCCCTAGCAGTACGTCTTGTTTGTCGGAATCCATTTTGTTGACGGCGAGAAAGAGCGGTTTGCCGGTGCGTGCCAGCAAGCGAGCCAGTTCGCGATCGGGACCAGCGATCTCCGTTCGGCCGTCGACCACCATGACGATGGCGGCGGCTTCGTCGAACGCGACTTTTGCCTGGCGGAAAATTTCGGAGGGGATGAAATCTTTATCGTCGGGAATGATGCCGCCTGTATCCACCACGCGAAAATGGTGGCCCAACCACTCTACTTCGCCATAGAGGCGGTCACGCGTGATGCCGGGCTCGTCGCCGACAATCGCGCGGCGCGATCCCGTCAGGTGGTTAAACAGCGTGGATTTGCCGACGTTCGGGCGTCCAACAATGGCGACAAGCGGGAAAATCTTTTTCTTGCTCAAGGCGTACTCGCGCCGACGTAGATTCGAGCCAATGCTTTATTCGCCGCTCGCATATGAGTTCCCGTGGGCATCCCGCTATTATAGAGACTCCTGTGCCCGCTCCATCCCATTCCGCGCCACGCGCCGCTTCTTCAGCGGCCGAGCGAACGCCCGGATTTTCGCTCTACCAGTTCTTTTCGCCGGGCGGCCTACTGTCGAAAACACACCCAGCCTACGAATTCCGCCGAGGGCAATTGCAGATGGCGCAGGCAGTAGAAGAGGCGATCGAAGAGAAGCGCCATCTGATCGTCGAGGCCGGCACAGGTACCGGAAAAACGCTCGCCTATCTCCTGCCGGTGATTCGCTCGGGCAAGCGAGTGATCATTTCTACGGGGACAAAAAATCTGCAAGAGCAACTTTTCTTTAAAGACGTGCCCGCGCTCGAGCTTGCCTTATTCCCCGAAGGCGATCGTAAGCTCAGCATCTGCTACATGAAGGGGCGCAACAATTATTTGTGCCGGAAAAAACTTTTTGACCTTACCGATCAGCCCGTGCTCAGCGGATTGGAAGAGATCGAACACTATCGCGCGATCGCGGCGTGGGAGAAGACCACACATACCGGAGACCGCGCCGAGCTAGCCGAACTGCCCGAGGCGAGCGCTCTTTGGCATAAACTCGATGCCCGCGCCGATACTTGTCTTGGCCAGAAGTGCAAAGAGTTCGACCGCTGCTTTATCACCGAGATGCGGCGTCGGGCGGTCGAGAGCGACATCGTCATCGTCAATCATCATCTGTTCTTTGCCGACCTTGCAATCAAACTTGAGACCGATGGTGCGGCCGACGCGGGGGTTCTACCCGAATACGGCGCGGTAGTTTTTGACGAAGCCCATGAACTCGAAGACATTGCCGGAAACTACTTCGGCATTTCTGTCAGCAATTTGCGCGTGGACGAACTGGCCCGCGACATCGAACAGTTGCTGCAGCGCGAAAAACTTTACACGCCGCAAATGTCTGCGGCGATCAGGGCGATGCGGGAGCGCTCGCAACTCTTCTTTTCGCTGCTGCCTCCGAGCGAAGGGAGATTTGCCTTCGATTGTCGCCGCGAGTTTCTGGAAGAAAATGGCGAAGAATTTATCGCGCTGAATCAGGCGCTCAACCGACTGGTTGCCGAACTGGAACAACTCCCTCAGAAGCCGGAAGAAGTGTTTTCGCTTGCGCGGCGAGCACAGCAGCTACAAGTTCAGCTCAGCTTCGTGATGGAGAACGAAGATCCAAACACAGTTTTTTGGATCGAGCGGCGCGGCTTTAGGGGAGTGCCGCCATCAAGGCGGAGGTCGGCGTCAGAGGCAACATCCGGCGGACGATCAAATGTATTTTTGCAGGCCACGCCGATACAAGTGGGCCAAATTTTGCGCGAGTGCCTGTGGTCGAAAATAGAAACCGCCATATTAACGTCGGCCACTCTGGCGGTTGGCGGCGAATTTGGCTACATCCGGCAGCGATTGGGACTTGATCACGCGCGCGAACTGATTGTGCCCTCGCACTTCGATTACGAAAGCCAAGTGATCTTGTATGTGCCGCCGGACCTTCCAGATCCGCGAACTCCACAATTTGCCGCTGCAGCGGCGACGGTGATCGGACGTCTATTGCAGATCACTCGCGGCCGCGCCTTCGTGCTCTTCACCAGCTACGCGCAGATGAACGAAATCTTCGACCGCCTGCTTGGTGTGTTGGATTACCCCATGCTGAAGCAGGGCGATGCGCCAAAGTCGGCGCTGCTCGAGGAATTTCGTCTTACTCCAAATGCGGTGCTGTTCGGCACCTCTTCATTCTGGCAAGGCGTGGACGTGCAAGGCGAACAGCTAAGCTGCGTGATCATCGACCGCTTGCCCTTTGCCGTGCCGAGCGATCCGGTCGTTGCCGCGCGCGTGAAAGCGATCGACGCCGCCGGCGGCAACGCTTTCTTTGACTATCAGGTGCCGAGTGCGGTCATCACCTTAAAGCAAGGCTTTGGAAGGTTGATCCGTTCACTGCACGATCGCGGTCTGTTGGCACTGCTGGACAATCGAATTGTGAAAAAACAATACGGCAAGGTTTTCGTCGAGAGCCTGCCTCCGTATAGCCGCACAACCGACGTGAGAAAAGTAGAAGAGTTCTTCGGAACAAACGCTTGAGCGCTGGCCAAGTGCGGGCCAAGTGCTGGCGAAAGTGTTGGCGTTGTGCTCCACTCGCGCCGGCGTAGGTCTGGCGAAAGGCCATTCAGCTGGTGCCGACCTAGGCGTCCAGGTATCCAACGATCCATTGCTTCAGCCGCAGACGCCGGTCATCAGTGGCGTCGAAGCGAATCCCGAAGCATTTGTTGCTTTTCTTCCAAGTCACCTGCCCGCGCACCCATACCCGGGGCAAGGTGAGTAGCGAGAACGAAACCTCTACTGCTTTGCCTTGCTCCGGCACATGATTTCCTTTTAGCGACATTCCACCCGAGCTAATCTCATGGCTCGTTGCCGTCATACGAGTGCCATCGTCAAAAACGATGCCGACCTCGGTCATGACCGGAATGCGGACATAGCGGCGAAATTCGTGCAGTACCAGCATTCGGGTCGAACGCACGAGCTTCATCGCCGCAGAACGCTCAAGTGGTTCGTGGAAGACCGCATTGAGACACAACTTCGAATAACGCATCGCATCCTGCGCCGAGCCGCCTAACCCGAAGATGATGATGCGGCTGTTGGATGGCGAAGTTCGCGCCATCTCGATGATGCTTCCTGCATCGTTCGTCAGCGGTAAAACGCACGCCTCAAACTTCTCATGGATGAGCCGACCGGAATCTTCATGAGGAATGGCGATTGTTTCGATTGCAAACTGACGAAAACATTCGGTCATTAGCTGCGTCGAAGATGGCGATAGGTCAAACAAAGCGACTCGGGCGGCAGCTTTTCGATGAGAGGTGATTGGAGCGGCGGCGGTAGCGGTAGATATGTTCATGAGTTTCGGGATCTTCTGAAACCCCATTCTGGCAGGCGTTTTGGAGGCTGAACAGGTTTCTAAAGGACCTGTTTACCTTCCGGATGGGCAATTACGAAAGGTGTAAGCAACCAACTTTTTGAATGCTCCCTTTGATAGCCGACAGAGGAAGGCGGCGTGCTAAACGCCCCGCAAGTGCGCATCAGGTAAGATGTTGCAAATCATAAAGGACTGCAGCAACCAAAAAATGATTAGGTTGACCGACATCCAGGCGGCGCTCGGACGTATCCGCAAGGCCATCTACCTGTCGCCCTGTGCCCGCTCGGAAACGTTTTCCGAATCTACCTCGAACCAGGTCTATCTGAAACTCGAAAACCTGCAGCGGACCGGCTCTTTCAAAGAGCGCGGCGCGCTAAACAAGTTGCAGCTGCTTTCTGCCGAAGAGCGCTCCCGCGGGGTGATTGCCGCCTCGGCCGGGAACCACGCGCAGGGTGTGGCTTATCACGCCGGCAAACTTGGGATCCGTGCCCAGATTTGCATGCCGCTCACCACACCGCTGATTAAAGTTTCTGCCACGCGGGGTTATGGCGCGGATGTCGTTTTGCATGGTGCGAATTATGACGACGCGTTTGAAGAATCCGTGCGGCGAAGTCAAGCCGAACGCCTGACATTGGTGCACGCCTTTGACGACGACGCCGTGATTGCCGGCCAAGGAACGATCGGATTGGAGTTGATGCAGCAACATCCCGATCTCGATGCGGTCATCGTCCCGATCGGTGGCGGGGGCTTGATCGGCGGCATCGCCTGCGCGGTGAAAGAGTCGAACCCGCAAATTCAAGTCTTCGGTGTGCAGCCGTCCCGACTGCCATCCATGAAAATGGCGGTTGCGGAGGGCAAGCCCCTGACCCTGAAGGCAGCTTCAACAATCGCCGACGGAATCGCGGTTCGACGCGCCGGAGAGCGCACTTTGCCGCTTGTTCAAAAATACGTGGACGACATCGTCACCGTGGAAGAAGAAGAAATCGCCAACGCCATCTTGCTGCTGCTTGAGCGCGAAAAAACGTTGGCCGAGGGAGCTGGCGCTGCTGCGGTCGCGGCGGTAGTCAATCGCAAATTGCCTTTTACCGGCAAGAAAATCGCTGTCCTGGTTTGCGGCGGAAATATCGATGTAACGCTGCTTTCCCGCATCATCGAACGCGGCTTGGTTAAAGACGGACGGCTCGTGCGCCTGCGCGTACACCTGCCTGACTATCCCGGAGCGCTAAATCGCCTGACCATGATTTTGGCGGAGCACCGCGCCAATATCGTCGAGACGGCTTACGACCGCGCTTATCACGGGGTTGGTCTCGGAGAAACGGCGATTGAAATTACCATGGAGACGCGCGGCCCTGAACACATTGCTGAAATTATCGCGGGGCTGGGCGCGGCGGGTTATGCGCAGGAACGAGTGCTGTAGTCATCTTCGCAAGACCGGCCTTATTCGAATTGCCTGCGGAACTTTTGTACCTGATCTTTCATCTCGCACAGCTCTCGCCTTAGATCGGCAACTTCTTCTTCTAAACGGGCAATTCGATCGCCATTGCCCGAAGCGGTTGCTAATGTTGAAGTCGAAGAAGCGCCAGCTTCGACAACATCGCCGGCGAACAGATGAGCGTATCGCGATTCCTTCGTGCCGGGCTGCCGCGGCAAAATTTTGGCAAGCGGAGGTTCTCGCTGCATCAACTTTTGCAGTGCGGACTGCACGTCGTCCAGCGCCGCGAAGCGGTGCAGTCGTTCGGCTCTGCCGCGCAGCTCTCCAGGAGTTTGCGGCCCGCGGAGCAGGAGTTCGCACAAGACGGCGAGCTCGGGGCGGGTAAAGTTAAAAACTTCCTGCAAGCGCTGTTCGTATTTGGTCACGCGGCTGTCCGCTCCGCGCGCGGGCCCGGCCATGCGATGCCGCTGCAACCCTTCGATTGCCGCGCCTACGGCTTGGTCGTCAAGCTGCACGACCGGGTCGCGGTTCGACTTTTGGTTGCAGGCGTTAACCAGCGCGTTCATCGATAAGGGGTAGTACTCGGGAGTGGTAATGTCCTTTTCGATCAGCGACCCGAGGACACGCACTTCAGTTCCGGTGAGTGGTTCCATTTGGATATTGCATCGTCTTTGCGCGAATTTGTCGACTTCATCCAGTGTGAAGATCGCAGCGCTTCCGGCACTTGGTCGTAGGCAATCTTCGTATCGGGCCTCACTAAAGCAATGCCCCCGATGCAAGCTCTTCTCAACATGATTGTTGTCACGCCCTAATTGGCGGCACGCCGGGGATGGTGAACGCCATGCGTAACGTTTAATCTCAATCTAGGCTGGGTTAAAATCCATCATGGCGACGTTGCGTCAACAGATTGCGACCAACGTGCTCACGGTGACCCGGTTCCGCGAGCTCATGAAGAAGCTGCGCGAAAACCGCCCTCACGACGACTTAATCATCGTCAAAAAAGCCTACGAATTTTCTCAGAAGCACCACTCCGGGCAATCGCGCGCATCGGGCGAGCCTTATCTCGCTCATCCTCTCGAAGTCGCGAACGTTCTCGCGGACATGAAAATGGACGCAGTTTCCGTCGCTGCGGGGCTTCTGCACGATTCCGTAGAGGACACATCCGTGACTTCGGTCGAGATTCGGCAGGAGTTTGGCGAGCAGGTAGCGCACATCGTCGAGGGCGTCACCAAGATCAGCAAGATCGATTTTTCTACGAAAGAGGAAGCGCAAGCGGAAAACCTGCGCAAGATGATGCTTGCCATGGTCGACGACATTCGAGTCGTCCTGATCAAACTCGCCGATCGCTTGCACAACATGCGGACGCTCGAGCACCTGGACCCCGAACGCCAGCAGAAAATTGCGCGCGAGACGCTGGAGATTTATGCGCCCATCGCACATCGCCTCGGCATGGGGAAAATTCGCGGAGAACTCGAAGACCTGGGCTTCAAATATCTTGACCCGATTGGTTACGAACAGGTTCGGGCCGCGGTTGAATCGCGACGCAAAGAGGGGGAAGCATTCATGTCGCGCGTGGAAGGCGTTTTGCGCGATGGCTTGAAAGAAGCTGGCATCAGCGGACGCGTCGAGAGCCGAATCAAGCGCATGTACAGCATTCACAAGAAATTGCTGCGGCAGAAAATCAGCGTCGACCAGGTTTACGATCTCTACGCCATGCGCGTGATCACGAACTCCGTGCAGGATTGTTACGCCGTCCTCGGCATCATTCACAACCTTTGGCGGCCCGTCCCCGGACGTATTAAAGACTTCATCGCCATGCCCCGGCCGAATCTCTACCAGTCGCTGCACACCTCGGTTATCACGGAAAACGGCGAGACCTTCGAGATCCAGATTCGCACGGAGGAAATGCACAAGATGTGCGAGGAAGGTATCGCCGCACACTGGAAATATAAAGACGGGCCGGTCTCAGCAGAAGACGAGCATCGACTGGCGTGGCTGCGGCAGGTGGTGGAGTGGCAGCGCGATGTCTCGGACCCTAACGAATTTCTTTCCACGCTGAAAGTCGACCTCTATCCCGAAGAGGTCTACACCTTCACCCCCAAAGGCAAAGTTCTCGTGCTGCCGCGTGAGTCGACTCCCATCGATTTTGCCTATTCGATTCACACCGAAGTTGGACATATTTGTACGGGCGCCAAAGTCAACGGCCGCATGGTTCCGCTGCGGCACAAGTTGCACTCTGGCGACATCGTCGAAATCATTACGCAGGCTGGACACAAGCCGAGCCGGGATTGGCTTGCGATCGTCAAGTCTTCAAGAGCGCGAAACAAGATCAAGCACTGGCTCAACGTCCACCAGCGGGAACGTGCGATCGAAATCGGCAAGAAGCTGATCGAAAAAGAAGCACGCAAGTACAGAATTTCGCTGAAGGAAATCAAGGACGCCGACCTGCAGCGTGCCGCCTCCGAGTACGGCCTTGGGCGCGCGGACGACCTGATGGCCGGCATCGGCTACGGCAAATATTCCGCGCGTCAGGTGCTCGCGAAGTTTGCCCCCGCCGCCGCGAAGCCAATGTCCGACACGGAGGAGCAAGCCGCGTCGCAAGGCTTCACCAGCGTAGTGCGCCGTGTTTTTGGAGGCGACAGCAACGCAATCGTTGTCCGCGGCCAAGGCGACCTGCTCGTCTATCGTGCCCGCTGCTGCAATCCGATTCGAGGCGAATCGATCGTAGGCTATGTGACTCGCGGCAAAGGCGTGGCTGTGCATTCCATCAGCTGTCCGAACGTCACCAACCTCCTCTATGAGCCGGAGCGCAGAATCGACGTACTCTGGGCCGGCGACAAAGACGGGCAGCCGGTTTCTTACCCGGTGAAAATCACTTTGCTCTGCGATGACCGCTTCGGCATGCTGAAGCAAATTACCGCTGTCATCAGCGATACCCACACCAACATTCGCAACATCGAGGCGCGCAGCCAGAATGGGCAGGCGAATGTTGATGTCGTCCTTGAAATCGCCGATCTCAAGCACTTGCAAAAAATTATGGACGGGGTGCGGCAAATTCCCGGCGTGCATGACGTGCAACGCCTACAGAAAATTTAGAACCATTACCCGTGCGCCGGGCCTCACGCGGGCGTCTGCAAGGGCTGCGGGAATGCCGGTAGCAGCCATTCCTGCCGGCGGGTTCATTTGGACTCCGTGTAGTGTAATCAGCGAGATACACTCGTTTCGTCCATCTCACGCAACGAATCCGGTATGATAATAGAACACACTTCTTCGGAGGAATAATGGCGGTTCCCGTATCCCAAATGTGGACGGTTGCGACCTACGTTCTGCGCCAGAAGCTGGCCAGGCGCAAGCGTTACCCGCTGGTGCTCATGCTCGAGCCGTTGTTCCGCTGCAATCTGGCTTGCGCTGGATGCGGCAAAATTCAATATCCGGCCCACATTCTAAAAAAAGATCTGTCGCCCGAAGATTGCTTCAAGGCGGTCGACGAATGCGGAACGCCGATGGTTTCCATCCCCGGCGGCGAGCCGCTGATGCATCCGCAGATTGCGGAGATCGTCGAAGGGCTGGTCGCGCGCAAGAAATATATTTATCTCTGCACGAACGCATTGCTCTTGAAAGAAAAGCTGCATCTGTTCAAACCGAGCAAGTATCTGAGTTTCTCGGTGCATGTCGACGGACAGAAAGAGCATCACGATTTCTCGGTGTGCCGCGAGGGTGGATATGAGCTCGCGTTGGACGGCATTCGAGCCGCGATTGACGCCGGCTTCCGCGTGACTACGAATACAACTCTCTTTGACGGCGCCGATCCCAATAGCGTCCGCACTTTTTTCGACGAGATGATGGAAGTTGGCGTGGAGAGCATGATGGTCTCGCCTGGATATTCCTACGACAAGGCTCCCGACCAAAAGCACTTCATGGGCCGAGCCCGCACGCGCCGCCTGTTTCGCACGATGCTTTCGAACCGCAAGCGCAGTTGGCGATTCAACCAGTCGCCGCTGTTTCTCGAATACCTGATGGGCAAGCGCAACTACAAATGTACCCCGTGGGGAATGCCCACTTACAACATTTTCGGATGGCAAAAGCCCTGCTATCTGCTTCAGGACGGCTACGCCGAGTCGTACAAAGAGTTGATGGAAACAACGGAGTGGGCAAGCTACGGCACCGAGTCTGGCAATCCGCAATGTGCGAATTGTATGGTGCACTGCGGGTACGAGCCAACTTCGGTCGACGATACTTTCGGTTCACTGCGCGGATTCGCCGACACTGTTAAGGCGACGTTTTCGCTCTATCGAGACAAAGCTGCGCTGCGTGATCTTGATCGGGACGTGCGGCCGGTTCACTCTTACAATCCGCTGGTACAGATTGACCCCGCGAACGCGACCCGGGAATCTGAAGAAGCGCGGATATGAGCTCTAAGCGGCGTGTGAGCTTCATGCGTGTGAGCTTCATGCAATGAGCGGACGGGAACACGGCCACGACGGAACGCTACCACACGGCGGCCAGGGCCAAAGCGTGGCTGACTCCAAGCACGACGCCGAACTGCAGGTTACGGATGAACTGGAAGTAGTTCCTGGCTTCGAGCGCGAAAATCTCCAAGGTTGGATTCCGCAACTCGCGAGCGAATCCGACGTCCGAGCCGTCATCGAAAAAGCCTTTGATTATCGCGGGGATGTAACCATTACGCACAAAGATCAATCACAAACCAGCGGATACCTTTTCGACCGCCGCATCGGTCCGACGCTCGCAACTTCGATTGTGAGATTGATGCTTGCAAGCAGCAACGAATGCCCCGCCATCCCTTACTCAGAAATTGCCGCTATCTCTTTCACCGGACGAGACACCGCCGCCGGCAAAAGCTATGAAGCGTGGGTCAAGAAATATTGGGAGAAGCGAGCCAGAGGCGAGAAAAATATTTCGATTGAGCCGGAAGCGCTGGAGTAAGGCCGATACTCCCGCTGTCGCGAGCTTTTCTAAGAGTGACCAATTCGAAAAAGTAGATTGGGCACACCTCGTTTTTTCTTTTCTGAGTTGCGCTATGTTCTTCCTCGCCTCCGCTTCGCCTCGCCGCCTGGAATTACTGCGCAGCGCAGCAATCCCCTGCAAAGTGCTAGCCGCCGACATCGACGAAGAGCCGTTGCCCGGAGAATCCGCGAAAGACTGCGCTGAGCGCCTGGCGCGCGAAAAAGCTGTTGCTGTTGCTAGCCAGCTTGGCCCTACAGATTGCGTGCTTGGAGCCGACACAATTGTAACCATCGACAATGAAATTCTCGGCAAGCCTGTCGATAAGGCCGACGCCGCGCGCATGTTAAGAATGCTTTCTGGTCGGGAACATCACGTCATTACAGGGGTATGTGTTGTCGTGGATGGAAAGTCATGCGTTGCGAGCGAAACCACCCTGGTAACGATGATTGCTATTACCGATCGCGAAATTTCGGACTACATTGCAACCGGCGAGCCCATGGATAAAGCAGGCGCGTACGCGATTCAAGGCATTGCCTCGCGGTGGATTCCGCGCATTGAAGGGGATTACAGCAATGTAGTCGGGCTACCGATGGCGCTTGTTTGGCGTCTGTTGAGAGCCCACGATCTGATCGCTCCCTGAGCCAAATGTGCTGCCTAAAGAGTGCCGCCTCTATGCGCTAGGCGGCTTGGGAGCTTCGTCTTTCTTTTTATCCTCGTCCTTCATTGAAGACTTAAAATTTTTAATGCCTTCTCCCAATCCCTTACCTAAGTCAGCAAACTTGCTTGGACCAAACAGCAGTAGCGCGATTCCGATAATCAACAAGATGTGCAGCGGCTGAAAAATTCCTTCACCCATAATGCCTCCCCGTCGGTCTTCCCCAATGGACTACCGTCTTTTCGAATTCTAGTCAGCCTGACCCCGTGGGTCAAAACGGCTGGCACCGCGAGCGGGCGCGCTGGCCAGCGTCGCAATGTTTATGCCTTCTCGATCAGTCCCGCCAACAAAGCAGCGCGTCGCGGCAATTCGGAGATCAAAATGTATTCGTGGATAGCATGCGCTCCGTCGCCAACGCCTCCCAGTCCGTCCAAAGTCGGAACGCCGAGTGCGGACGTAAAGTTGCCATCGGATCCACCGCCGACCGCAGCCTCTTCCAATTTCCATCCCAGATCCTGGGCGATGCTTTCTGCTTTCTTATAGAGCGCGGCGACCCCTGTCGTTCGTTCCATCGGAGGGCGATTCATGCCTCCAGTAACCTGGATTTTGCATTTGCGGTTAAAAACACGGAGCCCATACATTTTTTTCTCGATTGCGGCGGCATCTTTCATGCGCGCGATGCGAACGTCGACTTCCGCGGCGGCCTCCGCTGGCACGACATTGGTTCGAGAACCGCCGCTGACCCTTCCGACGTTCAGTGTCAATCCCTTGTCCAAATCCGTAAAGCCCGCGATCTTTTCGATCTGTCGCGCCAACTCGACAATCGCATTGGCACCCTTTTCGAAATCGAGCCCGGAGTGCGCCGCCTTCCCGGTCACCTTAACTAGATACTCGCCCACGCCTTTTCGCCTGGTCTTCAAGGCGCCGTGCAGTCCGTAGGGAGCCTCGAGGACCAGTACCGCAGCCGCCTTTTTTGCGAGCTTTTCCGTGATCGGTCGCGATGAGGCGCTGCCCACTTCTTCGTCGGACACCAGCAAGACCGATACCGGCCGCGGCAATTGGCCGTGCCATTCCTGAAGGCCGCGAATTGCATGAATCATCAACGCGATGCCTGATTTCATGTCCAGCACGCCAGGCCCCAATAACTTGTCACCGTCGGCGCGACACGGCATTGTATTCAGTGTCCCGATTGGATAGACGGTGTCGTAGTGTCCCAGCAGCAACACTGGCTTCGAGCCCTCTTTGCTCGAGAAATCAATCTGAAGATGATTGCCATACCTCTTCGATTGATGAATTCTCAGGTTCCCACCGGCGCCAGAAAATTCATGCGCCACAAATTCTGATAGGCGGTCGACTGCGGCCTTGTCATCGCTCGGCGATTCCATTTCAACCAGAGTACGTATAGTCGATACGATATCGCCGAGTGTATTGGTGAAATACTGCAATCTCATTTTTGAGTCAACCGCCGTCATCCGCGATCCCTTTTGATTACCTCGACTTACGTCCCTGATGTGTAGAGCCGATTTTAATACGGTATTGGCCCTATTTGCCCCGAGAAGGTCCAGGATTAGGCTCTTAATCAAGCGAGAATGTCAGAGCGTCCTCGCAACCGCAATTCGAACTTTCAACAAAGGAGAATTCCATGAATAAGGATCAGGTTGAGGGTAAGTTCGATCAGGGTATGGGAAAACTGAAGCAGGGTGTGGGCGAAGCCGTTCACAGCGAGAATTTGGCGAACAAGGGCGTTGCCGACCAAGCGAAGGGCGCCGCTAAAGAAACGTGGGGTAAGGCCAAAGACGCCGCGAATACTGCGGCTGATTCTCACCGCGATGAAGTAAATCGGGGTGCAGATCAAAACCGCAACAAAGTAAGCCAGTCGATCGACAACGCGAAAAACAAAGTCAATGAGAAGATCGACGACTTCAAACAGCGACACTCTGCGTAGTGAGTAGTCAGTTTGAGATTTCAATGAGCGCTCACGAACGACCTGAGCGCTCATTATTTTTTAGGGGATCGCCATGAAGAATCCAACGCTTCGCGTGACTAAATGGCTCGCAAATATCCCGGTGGAGGCATGTTGCTCCACCTGCCCGGACAAATGTTTCAAAGCAGCGTCAACCCAGCATCGTCCTGAGCTGCTTGACTTCCAACAGCAATTGATGAGGGCGTTTGAGCGCCACTTAGTTCTGGAGCACAAAAGCGCAGCATAGCTGAAATTAATCGGCGTCCCAGTTGGCGGGCACATTCACATAGGAGCGGTCGAGTTGATCCACGCTGGGGCAGCCGACCAGTCGTAGTGACCGGTCGAGATCGGTGCGCAGGATTTCGATTGCGCGGTTGACGCCAGCCTCTCCTGCAGCGGCGAGACCATATGCGTATGCGCGCCCGCACAGAACAGCGCGCGCTCCCAAGCAGAGGGCCTTGATGATGTCGCTACCTCGCCGAATTCCTCCGTCCATCAGAATTTCAGTTTGCCCGTGCACTGCTTTGACTACCTCGGGTAACGCGCGCAACGATGCCTCTACGCAATCGAGTTGGCGGCCTCCATGATTCGAAACGGAGATTGCGGCCGCACCTTCATCCACTGAACGCCGCGCGTCGTCTGCGGTCAGAACTCCCTTGACGACGATAGGGCCACGCCAGTGTTCGCGTATCCATTTGAGATCGCTCCAAGTTACCGTCGAAGCGGCGAGCGCAGCTGTGATGTCGACAAGGGGCATTGGGCCTTTGCCAGGAACCACGACGTTTGGAAGTGGCGGCGTTCCGCCGTCTCGCAAATAGCCCATCAGCCAACCGGGGTGGGCGAGAATTTGTGGCAGATACGGAATTTTATCAAGTGCGCTACCGCTGACCAATTCTTTCATTCCGTTGCGGAAATCGCGCTCGCGAATACCGGAGACAGGCGTGTCAATCGTCACCACCAGCGCCGAGAATCCGGCGATGCGAGCCCGGTCAATCACCGCTTCAGCAGCGCCGCGACCTCCCATTAAATAGAGCTGATAAAAAACCGGGCCTTTCGAGGCGGCCTTCACGTCTTCGAGCCTGTGACCGGAAATCGTGGAGAGAATGTAGGCCGTTCCTGCATTCCCAGCCGCTCGGGCCGCTGCCACTTCCCCTGCCGGATGCATCAGGCGGCTATATCCAACCGGGGCGAGGAGAAAGGGCACGGCGAGATCGAAGCCGAGAACGCGCGTGCGCAGCGGACACTCGACGAACCCAACTGCATGGCGCGGACGGAAAGTAACGTCTTCAAACACGCGACAATTTTCACGCAGAGTGACTTCGCCCTCCGCACCGCCATCAAGATAATCGAAGACCGAACCAGGCACACGCCGCTTGGCGATGGCGCGGAGATCAGAGATGCTGACTACTCTGGGAGAGGCGACGGAGCGGGCGGAGTGGGTCATTGCATGGGCCGGAGCGCGAAAAATCCTTTCGCCACGAAATACTACCACTGCGTCCTTTTTGATCGGTGGATCGAGAATTTGAAACTAGTTCAACCGAAGCATCGAATCACAATCTGGATTTCGCGTCCCGTAGCTTATGTACTTTGGTGGGCCTATCCCTTCGCCTTTCTGGAAAACAAAGGGGCTCCCCAACCGCCAATCGCCAACAACGCCCCGAAAAGAATGATCGCGTCGATGCTTGAGCGGCCCTCGCGCACAAAATAGACATCTTTCAAGTTGAGCCAAAGCGCAAACTCATCCAGTGTGAGTGCCGCCCCCACGCCGTAGAGAATTGACATGATTGTGCTGGCGAAACGTGAGGATGAATCAGCCCCCGTGCCAATTTCACATAACCATCCATAGCCCACGCCCAGCAGAAGTAAAATCCCAACGACCAGGTGATGGATATGGCGTCCGCCCATCTCGATGTAATGGAACGGGGGTATCTGGTGCCGTATGCAATAAACCATTCCCCGCACGATAGCAAAAGTCAGAAAGAAGCTTACAGAAGCGAGAAAAAGCCGGCGGCGAGGGCGGTCGTGGATTTGCTCGTGTACCAGGGACCCAAGGCGAGTGCGGTGCAGCAGCAACAGCAATCCCACCACCATGACAAGCAGGATGATAGCCAGAACGGCAGCATCGTCTAGACGCATGCAACATTAGACATCGTTGATGAATGAAGCGGCAAGTTACATTCGCAACCGCGCTGGCGTAAAATCTCGACTCAATCGCTATAAGTGAAGACAGGTCACAAAATTTAAACACGAGGCGTCAGATTGCGCATATTCCGTTCCCATTGCGTCCGGTTGTTTGCTTTTATCGTTTGCCTCATTCCGACCGCGGCATTATTAGCGCAAACCGTATCTCCCGCGTCGATGGGTGATCTCAAGTGGCGAATGATCGGCCCGTTTCGTGGAGGCCGCGTCGTCGCGGTTGCGGGAATCGCCGGCGACGCTGCGATTTTCTACTTTGGATCCGTCAATGGCGGCATATGGAAGACCACCGACGCCGGTGCCGTTTGGACGCCGATTTTCGATGGCCAGCCCGTCGGTTCGATCGGCGCTCTCGCGATAGCTCCTTCTGATCCAAAAATTATTTACGCCGGAACCGGCGAGACTGATATCCGCTCGGATCTTTCTTCGGGCATCGGAATGTACCGGTCAGGCGATGGCGGCACAACCTGGAAACACATCGGCCTTGAAGGCACGCGTCAAATCAGCCGTATCGTTGTCGATCCCCAGAATGCATCCGTCGTTTACGTCGGGGCCCTGGGGCACGCGTACGGTCCGAATCCGGAGCGCGGTGTTTATAAATCGACCGATGGAGGGGAGCATTGGACGCTGGCGCTGAATCTTGGCCCTGAAATCGGGATCTCCGATCTGGCCATGGCAAGTTCGGTGCCTTCTCTTTTTTTTGCCGGAGCGTGGCACAGCCATCGTCCGCCGTGGAGCACATACGCTCCTATCGATGGTCCTGGAGGAGGTCTCTACCGCTCGCAAGACGCAGGCAAGAGCTGGTCGCGACTGCAAGGCAATGGACTCCCAGATGGTGATTGGGGAAGGGTTGGCGTTGATGTCGCTCCGGATGGACGCCGCACTTACGCTCTCATCTCGGTCAAGGCACAGCCAGAAAAATCTGGACTTTACCGTTCTGACGATGGTGGCGATCATTGGACGCTCGCGAATGCCGACCCGCGGCTTACCAGCCGGGCGTGGTATTTCAACCGAGTGACGGTCGATCCGGAAAATGCGGACGTGCTCTACATGCCGAACGTCGCCCTTTATCGGTCGGAAGATGGTGGGAAAACTATCTCGGTTCTGCGCGGCGCTCCCGGCGGAGACGACTATCACCAGTTATGGATCGATCCAAAAAATTCTTCGCGCATGGTGCTCGGGACCGATCAAGGAACGACGGTCAGTTTGAATCGAGGAGAGACCTGGAGCACCTGGTATAACCAACCCACGGCGCAGTTCTATCACGTAACCACCGACAATCAGTTCCCCTACACCGTCTACGGCGCACAGCAGGATAGCGGCAGCGCCGCCGTGGTCAGTCGTACCGACCACGCGCGAATCACACCACGCGACTGGATCACGGCAGGCGAAAGCGAGAGTGGATACCTCGTCGTCGATGCAGCGAACCCGAACATTATTTACCTGAGCGGGACATTTGGTCCCATCGCTCGCTTTAACAAAAAAACCGGACTCAGCCAGGACATCACACCTTGGCCGGCAATGTCGTTTGGCACCGAGATTAATAAGCGCAAGTATCGAGCCCCGTGGACTCCAGTGTTGGCAGCTTCGGCCGCCGATCCCAAAGCGCTGTACCTCGGAACGCAGTACGTCATGAAAACGATGGACGGTGGATTGAACTGGGAGACTATCAGCCCCGATCTCACTGGATCAGAACAGACATACGACGACCGCGAAAGTTCTGCGCAGAAACAGGTCTCCAAGGACGAAACCTCGAAGACCCAAAAGGAGCAGGCTGCACCTTCGCAAGGCTCGTCAGCACCGGAACCGACGGTCGAAAACGCGAAAGCCACTGGCTTTGGAGTGGTGTACGCGATCGCGGCATCGCCTATTCGGCGCGAGGTCATTTGGGCAGGTAGCGATTCCGGCCTGATCCACGTGACTCGCGATGACGGAAAGACCTGGAAAAACGTCACTCCCCCCGGATTGAGCGACTGGAGCAAGATTTCGATGATCGAAGCATCGCATTTCGATCCCGCGGTGGCATACGCGGCTGTCGATCGCAGCCGCCTCGATGATCAGGCTCCCTACCTTTATCGCACGCGCGACTATGGCGCTACATGGCAGCGAATCAACGAGGGAATGACCGCTCCCGCTTTCATGCGTGCCGTACGAGAAGATCCAAAGCGTAGAGGATTGCTTTTCGCCGGGACTGAATTGGGCGTCTACGTTTCGTTCGACGACGGTGATCGTTGGCAGTCGATCCAGATGAATCTACCTGCAACCTCAGTGCGTGATCTCAACGTCCACGGCGACGACTTGGTGATCGCTACTCACGGACGTTCGTTCTGGGTATTAGACGATATTTCCCCGTTACGTGAGATGAACGAAGCACTGAAAAAGAATGCCCCGTTTTTGTTTCGCCCGGCGGAGGCGGTTCGCATCGACAACGATAGTTTCCCAGGTACGCCGCTTCCTCCGGAGGAGCCGACAGCAGATAACCCGCCTAGCGGTGCGATCATTGATTACGTTCTTTCTGGCGATGCGAAAAGCGTTCAACTGGAGATTATCGATGCACAAAAAAAGCTGGTTCGCCAGTTTTCGTCGGAAAACCATTCCGCTGCAAAGGCCGCGGAAAAGCGTGGCCCAGTCCCCATCGCCGAGCGCTGGCTAACGCTCCCCCAAGATCCGGCGACCAGCGCCGGTATGCATCGCTTCGTGTGGGATCTGCGATGGGCGGGCCTCATTCAAGAGCAAGCGCAAGACGAGGATGGTCCGCCGCTTGCTCCAAAGGCCGTGCCTGGAACCTATCGGGTGCGTCTGACAGTCGATGGCAAGGTACAAGAGCAACCTCTCCATCTCACGATGGATCCCCGCTCGCCCACAAAGCCTGAAGACCTCGCTCAGCAGTTGCAGTTGGGCCTTCAGATTTTCGGGGAAACTGACAGTGCGCGGCGCGTGATCGAACAGATCGGTTCGATGCAAAAGCAGCTTGCCAGCGATGAAACTAAGGCAAATGCTAGTGGACAAACTGACGACATTCATACCCCTGGGCCAAATCAACCGAGTGACGGCGCGGGCAATCTTGCCTCAAGTCTGCGCGACTCGCAAGTTTCGATGACTGCAATCGTTTCCGGCGACGGGCGAAACCGTGGCGCAAAGGGATTGCAGGAGGCCGCCGATGCTTTGGCCTCTGTACTTCGAGTCGTCGAGGGCGGAGATCGCGCTGTCCCGTCGCAAGCTCTCGCGGTTTACAAGGAAGCAAGTGAGCAGGCGAAGAAGCGAGTTGCCGAGTGGGAGAAATTTAAGCAAACGACGCTGCGGCAATTAAACGAGAAGTTGCAGCAAGCTGCGTTCGAGCCGATCAAGGTTCCCAACGAACAATGAGGGACGAACAGCGGCGAACAATGAACGGGGAACAATGAGCGGCGAATAATGAACGGCGTAAACGACTCGGCTTCTGCCGCCACTATCTAAATGAATGGTGTAGTGCGCTCATCTTTGAGAATCTGTGAAAACAGTCCACTACCAGATTTGTTCACTACAGCCTTTAGCCGATATCAGCGCCGCGGCCGGTGCGTTAGCCTGTCGCTAACTGCAAAACAGTTTGGAAGCGCCGGGTGCGTCCCAGTCGAAGACGGTTTTAGCTTCGAATACGCCCTGAGCAAGCGATTACGACTCACCCGGCGCGTCTTCCAGTTTCCTGGCCTGGGCTAGTTCCGCAGCTTTCCCTCGGGGTAAACCTGTTTTTATCGATGGCACGATGAGCTCAACTCGGAATCGCAGTGCGCGTGAAAAATGTGGGATCCGATAGCAAACCCCAGTCCAGCTCCCACAAAAGTATCGGATGCCCAATGATCGCGGGCTCGGAATCGGCTCAGCGCCACGACTGTTGCGGCTCCATATGCCACCACTCGAAACCAGGGCCGCGGGTACTCCCGTGCCAGAACCGTTGCCATAGCGAAGGAAAACATTGCGTGGCCAGCTGGAAACGACGTGTTGAGAGCATGGTGACTCAAGAAGTCGCCCTTTCCATTGCCCTCGTCGGGGCGCGCTCGCCCGGCGATCAACTGCATTGGGGCATACACGAGGAATGTGTTAGCTAGGGTCTCAACTTCCAATAATCCTGCTTCCTTTGCGTGGGCATTGTCGGACTTTAGGCCATAGAGCGAAACTACCCCAGCGGACCCGGCTACGACGACCAAGCCAGCATTCGAGGTTCGTTGCGCGAGCGTGAAATTGCTATGAGGCACATGCGTTTCGATTCGCCGGTCGGTGGCAAGCAGAGACCCAGTGCCCGCAAGAAAAAGTGCGTCCCACTTGATATTCGAGCGCTTGAAGGGAGCGGCATACATTCCTTTCTGATCGTCAAGCAACCGCTTGACCACGCGGCCCATGAATCCCTTGTGCGGCCCTGACTCCGTACGCGCTGTCGAAGAATCATCGCGAGGCAGATCGGAGTCGGTCGCACTTGCCTCGATATTCAATGAGGGAGCATTCAATGTGTGAGCAACCGAAACAATCCCCGCGGTTGGCACCTTGAACACTGAAGATGGAGTCTCGGCTGGCGCGGCGATTACCGATAACGCAAGCGCAATTACACTTGCTAGACCTGCTTTTAAAATACGCATGTGAAGTTTTGACAATCCTCGCTTTCGCAGAAAACAATTGACCTTTACCAGGCCTTCACGCTTCATTGAAATCGAAGCTCTCCATGAACAGAGGTCTTGGATGCTTATTTGTGGCAGGATGGCTACGAAGAAACGAGCCACATTCAGATTCTGTGGGGGGAGTGCTGGTTATAGATGTGAGGCTAGGCGGCCTGATTCTCGCTGTATGTGTTCTGCGATGCGACTAGATCCTGCCTCAGGCGCTCCATCTGTGCCGAAGCTTCCTTGATCTGCTCGGCATATTCGTGCCCCTGGCGGGGAAGAAATCCGCCATAATTTTGCAGCAGCAAAGTGGCGTTCGCAGCAATGGACGACGTGTTCGAACGAGCCTGGTTTGAAAGCGCGGAAGTTAGTTTTCCTAGCTGAAGATCGCGAACCGCAAGACCCCGCCTGCTCTTCGCAGCCTCGTGCTCGAGTCCGCGGCCATAGTAGTGGATCAGGCCAAAGAGAAATGCAGTTAGCAGCAGAAGCACCAGATTCGCCATCCAGGTTTTTCGCAAGGCTTCGTTCAAGATGGCACTACGATCTTTATCGAGCGCTGCAAATCGGGTCGCCTCGGTCGTCGATAGCGAATTTAAAATTATGCGCAGCGACTGCATGTAACCCATGCCTTCGTTAGTCGCGATCAGCTTGAATGCACGCAGCCTGAAATCCTGCTGCCTGAGACGAATCGACTTGTCTATCTCAGCTTGTTTTGACTGAATTAGTTCGTCGAGTTTCGCAACCTGATCGCGTTCTTTTGCTGGGCTACCAGCCAAGGCTCCACGCAAACGCGTGAGGTCCGCCTCGATCTTCCCTTTACCTTCCGTGTAAGGCTGAAGGTATTCGGAATTATCCGTCAGCAGAAAGCCTCGCTGCCCGGTCTCCATGTTAGTGAGGTCTCTCAGCACTGCAGAAATGTCAGCTTGAATCGAAGAACTCTCAAGCGCCAGCGTTGCAGTTTGCTGCACCTGCTTTAAACGGCTGACCGCGAAAAAAGCATTTAAGGCTATGAAAACGAGAAGCGCCGGAATCCCCACCTGCAGCGCAGCTTTTCGAATCATCTTATGCCGCCCTTCACCTTGTGTTCAGAACTCCGTCAGTCGTGATTCGACTGGCTTTGCAAATCTCTTCGGCAACCTTGAGCGCCTCGCGGTTCCCGCGCGCCGGTCCGTCCGTGGACATGACCGAACTGGCAGCTAGGGCAAAAAGCACTGCGTCTTCCTGCTTGTCAAAATAGAGTACTACCCGGTTGGCTGCCATTACGCTTACCTCCTACAAATGCTTGTATGAATGATAAGCCGATCCATATTAGCAGTGGGGTTTACTCCTTTGGTGCGGATGGCGGAGGATAATCTTGCAAAATATTCTGCCAGTCTGCGACAGAAAAAGCTGTACTAGCCTCAGTCGATTGGGTTAGCGCGGTTCGGCCTCCAGCAACATATGTTTCTTGAATGCTGTGGAAATCTTGGCAGTCGGCCCGTGAATTGTGCCGAAATCTTTGTTGTTCACGTAATCGACCAGGTGATAGTCGCGATTTTCAAGCCCGCGCAATTCGATCGGCCCGTTCCACTGGGGAGCAAAAAAAGCATAATACATCGCCTTGTTTTTTCTTATCGCATGCCCCTCAGGCAAATCAAAACCAATGTCGTAGAGATCGCCCATATACTCTCCACGCGAAAGCATTTTGTCTTTGTATATCTTCAACCACTTTTCATAAACTTTCTGCTTCTCTGGAGTGAGGTCGAATTTGTCATGCTTCTTGACGAGATTCGGCAGAACAAACTGCGTGCCAACGACGCCCCCTACTCCAACCGTGGAAGCGAAGTCCATCGCCCCGTCGCTCAGTTCAACGTGATCGCCAAAGTAAGGAATGTTGTCGCCCATCAGAGCCTTTAACGTTTTTCCCTTGGAACGAACCTGATAGGAATTTTCTGGGTCAGACGCGACCGACATATTGAAGTGCGGCATAGTGAAGAAGGAGTAGGCGGTGCCGCATGGACAGAATTCAACCAGCGCATCTGACTTCAAACTGTGCGCTTCATCGTAGATTTCCTTGAAAAATCCCGGTAGCGCCTCGCTTGATTCCTCAGGCCGTTCATGATGATGCGCGGGGTTGTAGCAAGAAGGCACAGCGTTCATATGCTGCCCATCGAGTTTGAGCCCATCGAATCCCCAATCGTTGATGATTTTGCGCACCAGCGCCTTGTGATATTCCGTGACAGTTTTCAGCGAAGGACAAAGGTAATAAGAATTCCACCACGAAATTTTGCGCCGCGAGCCATCTTTGTTCAGCAACGCATACTCCGGATGGTCTTTCAGCAATTCTGAATTCGGCACAGCGCTCAGCGGCGACCACCACAGTTGCGCCTTGAAACCTTCGGCGTGAATATGGTCTACGAGCGCTTTCATGTCAGCGTCACCACGCGGAAATTTCTTAGGGTCTAGCCCCCAGTCGCCGTAGTTGTTCTGCCAGCCGTCATCGAGCGTCACCCATGCGAATCCCATCTTCTTGACCGTGGGAAGCGTGTCGTAAACCTGCTTAAGTTGCACGTTGCGGCCATATCCCCACGCGCACCAGATCGGACCGAACGCACTCTCGGGCGCGGACGCCATCTGAAAGCCCTGCCGGACCATCAGACGTCGGTACTCAGTCAGCGTGCGAAAATAGTCGCCCTGATGGACGGACACAAAAGTTCTTAGCGTATGAAAATTCTCCCCTGGCGCAAGGGTGCGATCTTTCTTTGAACGCACCCCCACATGGGCGTGGGTCGCATCCGGCATCGAGATGGGGAGGGAAATCAACCGCGGGCCCGGTTCAATGTCCCCGACGGCGAGGCCTCCATCTTTACTCCAAACATCGATGACCGGTGTTCCTCCTCCGTAATCGCTGGCATTCATGCCGAGATAATTTTCCTGATGAAAACCTGGATGAAGGGGAAGCGTCCAATTCGGGCGTTTTGCATATGATCCACTCTGGTAAGACCAGAACGCCGGATTTTGCCCTTGGGAATGTGCGGTTAAAACGTATTGGCCGTTCGCCCATCCACCAATTGCTAGCCGGGACTTGCCCTGATTGGAGTATTCAACGTCGAAGATTGCAATTGCAGGAAAGTCGCGATAAATCGTGACCGCTACCTTCTTTTGCAAATCGCCAGCTTTTCCGGTTAGCACCAATCGCTCTCCCGATCCGAAACCGTCTGAAACCGGGCCACGCTCTTCATTTTTCAGGGAAAAGTTGGAGACGCTAATTCCATTTACGAGCACCGTTTCCGAAGCGGAAAAGGGAGTCATCGGCGCAGGTTGCAAAGTTGCTATGGCGGATACCCGGCTGTGCAGGTTGCGATCAAATTCAATCCGTAGCGCCGAACTCTTGATTTCCAGCTGGCTCGAATTATCTTGCTCGCCAGAAATTTCTCCGCCCGTTGAAGGCGGCTTCTCGCCCTGGCTTCCGGAGGAAACTGCGCCCGTCGTCACCAGAGTGAGGGCGAGGCAACATACGAATTGAGAGAAGCGGCTAGCCCGCATTCTCGAAGAGTAGCACCGTGACTCCGACTGGACTGGCATCTTCAAGTATCACCCTTATCCCATCGCAACGTTCTAGAGACAGTTGGACAATCAGACCGATTACGATATATTTCGATCGATTACTTTTACTTTCGGCTCGTTATGCTTGTCAAGGGAAGCGGAATTAAATAAGAGGAAAGACCCATGTCAAAAAAAACAATTCTTGCTTGCTGCCTATGCGCGCTTTTGAGGTCAGCCATGGCCCAGACCGCTGACCCGACCCAAGGGCAAATCGGTTACAAGTCAGCGCCGGACGCAGACCAAAAAAAGACCCTGCTGCTGAAGGACTTCCAGCCGGCCTCGATGCTGCATGCTCCGGCGCATACCATTGATCGTGCCAAGTATTACGTGATCGACGTCCACAACCACGTAAATGACGCCGCCAAAATCGACGAGCACATCGATCCCAAGCGCGCTGTCGAGATCATGGACGCGACCAATGTAAAGACAGTCGTGATCCTGACCGGGATGTGGGGCGACAAATTACAAAGCGTTATCGACGAGATGCTGAAGCCGTACCCGGGCAGATTCATGGTTTTCGCACAAATTGATTTCAGCAAGATCGACGACCCAAATTTTGGTCAAGAGATGGTCGCTCAACTCGATGATGCGGTTGCGAGAGGAGCGAGAGGCTTAAAGCAATTGAAGGATCTTGGCCTCAACGTCCGCGACAGGTCGGGCAAGTTGGTGGCAGTGGATGACCCGCGACTCGACCCTATCTGGGAGGAATGTGGGCGGCTCGGGATTCCCGTATCTATTCACGTCTCTGACCCCGAGGCATTCTTTCATCCGATCGATAATAAGAACGAGCGTTACGAAGAATTGACCGAGCATCCGGACTGGGGTTTCTATGGGCCAAATTTCCCCACGAAAGAAAATCTTCTTGCCGCGCGAGATCGAATGTTTGCCAAGCATCCGCACACCACATTTGTCGCTCTACACGTCGCGAATTGGCCGGAGAATCTCGATTACGTGTCTCACTTGCTCGACACGCTTCCAAACGTGATGGTTGAATTCGGGGCCCGCGAGGCTGAGTTAGGCCGCCAGCCACGCCGGGCACGTGAATTTTTCATGAAGTATCAGGATCGCATCATGTTCGGTACCGATAATGGAATGGAAGAAGCGATGTACCGCAATCATTTCCGCTGGCTCGAAACCGCAGATGAATATTTTGACTATTGGGGCTATCCCGGCCAGGGACGCTGGAAGATTTACGGCATGGAGCTCCCAGACACAGTCCTCGAAAAGATTTATCACAAGAACGCCGAGAGGATGTTCGCGCAGTTTCACGGAAAAGAAGCTGCCAAACAGAGGTAAAGGCCTGTCTTCAGGGTTTGCAGGGTTGTCCAAGTCCTTGGGTCGAAAACGTTTCGCTTAAAATCCGGTAGTTTACACTTGACAGTCTTCACAAACGAAAGTAAAAGTGCCTAAACGCAAGCATTCGCAAGTGTACCGCGCGGAGCACCCCTATGAGAGTGAACGATCTGCCTATCCGGCTCCTAATCTCCACCGTTTTCATTTTTGCCCTACTGACGCCTGCGTTGCTGGGGCAGGCGAGCTATCAGGGCGAGATTCGCGGCATCGTAACGGACGCTTCCGGCGCCGTGGTCTCAAATGCCACGGTTGCGATCACCGAGAACGGCACCAACGTTTCGCAGACGGTAAAAACTGATCGCGCGGGGGCCTACATTTTGCGCGCCTTGCGCCCCTCGACTTACCTCGTCAAGGTCGAGGCGCCCGGATTTCAAATCATCGAAACAAAAAACGTGGTGCTTGCGGTCGGGCAACAGGCGAGCTTGAACTTCACCATCCGCCCCGCCGGTGCCTCCACCAAGGTGGAAGTCACTGAAGCGGCGCCGCTGCTAGACACCGAAAGCGCCGCCCTCGGGTCCGATATCACGAGTCAGTATGTGAAGGAGATTCCTCTTCTAAATCGAAATTTTTTCGGCTTGGTCTTTCTCAGCGCGGGCGTGACCGAAACTGCCGGATCGAGCACCGCGGACAGCTATCCCTCAGGCACGAACTTCGTTTCCAATGGCCAGCGTAATGCCACGGCTGAGATCCGCATTGACGGCGCGCTCATCAGCGCGCCGGAGCAAGGCGAGGGCGGCAACTCGAACGTCTACTACGAGCCTTCGGTTGAAGTGATCCAGGAGTTCAAAGTCCAAAACAATAGCTTTACTGCCGAGTTCGGCAGCAACGGCGGCACCGTCGTGAATATGGCTCTAAAGAGCGGGACCAACGCTCTCCACGGCAGCGCCTGGTGGTTCGGCCAGCGCAGCTTTCTTGATGCCAACGACTTCTTCAGCAATCAAGCGGGTTTGGCCCGTCCCGACCATTCCCGTAATCAGTATGGCCTCGCGCTTGGCGGACCGGTTCGTAAAGACAAAACTTTCTTTTTTATCGACATGGAGCGGGTATTAGAAACGGATCCAGTTTCCATTGTCGCCACAGTTCCAACCGCGCTGGAGCGTAATGGAGATTTTTCCCAGACAGTGATTGCGGATCCCAATAGCGGCAATATTGTTCCAAATCTCATTTACGATCCGCATCAGGTCGATAGCAACGGCGTCCGTTCACAATTTCCCAACAACATCATCACGCAGTTAGATCCAATTGGAGCGAAAATACTGAACCTCTACCCGCTCCCTAATCAGCCAGGAAATGCTGATGGCACGAACAACTTTCGCAGGAATACGAACGCCTTTTCAAAAGCGCTGCAGTTCGACGCGAAACTTGACGAACAATTTTCCACCAATTCCCATATCGCCGGCCGTTTCAGTCATGCCCACGCCTCCAATGCCGTTCCCACGGTGCTCGGAGACGGCGAATTTAACGACGGAATCAACTCCACAACGAGCGTCGAAAACGGCAGCTTGCAATTTGATCGGACGCTCAAGCCAACGTTATTGCTAAGCGGACGTCTCGCCGTTGAATACGTGACTGCGCCGGGGTTCACGAAATATCCCTCAGCGTCGTCTGCCGGTTTCCCGTCGGTGTTGGATCAGGCGAATCAAGGCATCTCGCGCATGCCGGCAATTCTGGTGGATTCGCCCTGGACGTCGCTTTTCGACCAATGCTGCGTCGACACAAAGTTCGCACACACTCTTTATTCCTATTCGGCGGCGCTAGAGTGGGTCCACGGCAAGCACAGCTTTAAATTTGGAGGCGAGCAACGCCAGTTCTTCAATAATTTCAAGCAGGTTCCCTATCCCACCGGATATTTTCACTTCTCGCAGGATGTCACCGAAAACGTGGTTGGAGCTTTCGATCCAACGCAAGGGAATCCCTTCGCCGCCATTGCGATTGGCTACGGCGACTATGGCGGCATTGCGGTGTATCCCGGCGTAGCTAATAAGTCGAAAGAGACGGGCTTCTACGCGCAGGATAGTTGGAAAGCAAGCTCCAAACTCACGCTTAATTACGGGTTGCGCTATGAGTGGAGCACCCCCTATTCCGAACGCAATAATCTTCTTCAATACAGTGACTTCACCGGCAATAGCGGTGTGACCGTACCGGGGCTCCCGCTGGCTTCCGGGCCATTGTTAGGTATAACCCGATTCCCGACGAGCGGACACCGCAACATTCCCGTGGACCGAAACAATTGGGGGCCGCGGCTGGGCTTTGCCTATCAATTGACACCAGAGACCGTAGTGCGGGGCGGGGCGGGCATTTATTACGGGATGAACGTTGCTACAAATTACCAATATTCGGGAACGGCCTTTCGTAAAGACGGAGCTGTCTATTTCACGCAAGACAATTTCGGAACGCAATATGCAACACTGGAAAATCCTTTTCCCGCCGGTCTACCCGCTCCGCAAGGGAAGAAATATGGAGCTCTGGCGAACTGGGGTTTCTCGAACCAGAATGATCTAGGAACGACTCAAGCGCGGAACGCCGAGGAGTACCAATGGAGCCTGGGTGTTCAACGGCTGCTGCCAAAGCAGATTGTGGTTTCAGTAGATTATTCCGCGAATCGCAGCACGCATCTGCCATGGGGTGGCGCCGGTGGAATATGCGGCTGCGGAGTGACAACCCGAAATAGAAACTTCATACCGTCTGCAATCCGGCGTCAGTACAACACCGAGGCCTTATATAACCAGCTTCACAGTACGGTGGCCAATCCCTTCCAGCCTCTGTTCAGCGGCCCCAACGCCATCTTCAACGAGCCCGACTCACAATACAACAATGCTCAAATCCCGCTCATTAACCTCTTACGGCCTTACCCACAGTTCGACGGACCTTTTGAAGGGCTTCCCTTGTTGGTAGCGTCGTCTTATTACAACGCTCTCCAGGTTCGCTTCGAAAAACGGGCCAGCCGTTATCTCAGCATTACCGGTGGCTACACCCTGGCGAAGTCTACCGATAATTCCTCAGTCGGCCGTAATGCATTCATAGGTTCGTTAGCCTCAGATAACCCGCAGGAACTCGACAACCTCAAAGCCGAGCACTCCATCAGCGCCAACGACGCCACCCATCGGCTCGCTTTTGCGATGGTTGCCGACTCGCCAATCGGACGAGGCCGCTACATCGGCGCCAACATGAATCGATTCGTCGACGCCGTTGTCGGCGGCTGGACAATCTCCTCTATCATGACGCTTCAATCCGGGCAGCCAATCAATATCGGAATGTCGCAGCCCACGCTCGACGACGGCAATCAGCGACCGGATGTCCTTTGCAATCCGAGCACAGGCCTGAGCGCGCATCGAGCGGCTTTGACGGGCCTTAGTACGCTGAATTCAAATTGCTTCGCATACGCGGGCGCTGATCCGGTGACCGGGATCGGTTACGAGCAACCTGGAAACGCTCCGCGTTACTTCTCGAACCTGCGATCTGACGGTATTCATAACATCGACGTATCGTTTGAGAAGTCGTTTGTTCCGAAAGAAGGAATGAAACTCGAAGTACGCGCCGAATTTTTCAACTTCTTTAACACTCCTCGCTTCGCCCCGCCCGACACACTTTGGGGAGATTCGACCTTTGGGCAAATTTCATCGACTCTTCCTGGTAGCACGCCCCGACATGGACAACTCGGCATCCGCTTTGAATTCTAGAAAGGTTTGCGTGCCATCAACCAAGCATCCCCCCCGCAGTCATTGGATCGCTTTGCTATGCGCGGTCCCGCTTCTTTCGATTGTGATGCGGGCTCAAAACTTCGAACCGAAAAGTCATCCGAATCAAAACTGGACGAACTACGTTCGCATCGGCGCCTATGGCCTGCAAAGCGACAATGCCGACCAGATTGTTAAGAGCGCACAGCAAGATGGTGTGTTCGGTATTGAGGTCGACAACGATATCCCGGGGCGTTACGAGAGCTTCAATCATCCGGAGGAAAAGCTCGCCGCAATTCGTGCCGTTGCCACAAAGGCGCACGCCGCCGGGAACAAGGCATTCGTTTATATCGCAGGCACGGAATGCATCACGGCAAATGGAGATAAAACTCCCCACACTCTGGCCAAAGACCATCCTGACTGGCTGCAGCGCAAAATCACGGGAGAGGCAGCCATCTTCGGCGGCGGGTCGGCGTTTTGGATCGCGCCAGGCGACGAAGATGTGTGGGTCACTCCGTACGCGCCCGAATGGCGCAAGATCTACATGGAGCGGGTAAAGCAGATTGCGAGCACCGGCATCGACGGAATTTACGTTGACATCCCCTACTGGATGACGCATTTCGATGGCTGGGAAGATACCTGGGCCAGCTTCGACGACTATACGGTGGCCGCATTCCGCAAGCAGTCTGGACTCGACGCCGGGAAAGACCTGAAACTTGGAGACTTTTCAGATCCTAACTTCCGTAAGTGGGTCGCTTTCAGGATTCAAACTTTCACTGACTTCATGCAGGAGATTGATCAAACGGCAAAGTCGGTCAATCCGGCAATCATGACGATCCCGGAGATTTATCCGGGCGTGGAAGAAGAGGCGGTTCGAGTCGGAGCCGATGTCTACAGCCTTTATCACGTTGTCGACGCGATCGCGCACGAATATGAATTTGGCACTGGCGATCACATGGCCTCGTCCCGGAATCCCCTGGACTGGTTCAGCTACCAGGCCGGGATGCATTCCTTCCGCGCCTTCGCCGAGGGGAAAGCCACTTGGATTTTGAACTACTCGTGGGATGGCGACAAGACGGTCGATCGCAGCGAGTCGATGTTGAATCTGGCGATGTCGGAGATTATGGCCGGAGCAAACTTCTGGGATGCCCCGGGCCATTCGATGGCCGGATCAAATGATCTGCAAACACGAAGAAAAATATTTTCTTGGATTCGATCCCACGAGGACACTTTTTATTCGCCACGAACCCCTATAGCTCCGGTCGGAGTCTATTTCTCACCTTTAACGCGCAATCTGTTTGCAAAAGATTTCGTATCGTCCTATCGCGGCATCCTGATCTTGCTCATGCAGAAGCATCTGGAGTTCCAGATCGTGACGCCCCGCACTTTATCGAACTTCAGGGGAACCTCGCTCGTTTTGCCGGATGCGCGCGTGCTCGACGATACTGAGAAGTCATTACTTCGTGCTTTTGCCGCCAAGGGTAATCGACTTATTATCACTGGAGAAAACCAGACTGGCTTGCCCGAAAGCGATGCTGTTCGCCACTTTGTGAAGTGCCCGGGAAAAGATTACAGCGCGTCGTTGAGTAAAGACTTCGAGACGATCAGCCCCGACCAGGAACGAGAATTTTTCGGAGCTTTGTCTTCTCAATCAGCCATTCGGGTGACGGGCTCACCCTTTCTTGCGACCTCGATCGCTCGTGTAGGCGGCCTCCCACACGTATTCTTTGCAAACTTTGCCGGACTAAAGGGCGGCTCGAATCCAGTCCAGACGGCGCAGACCGGGGTGAAAGTAACGATAGCCGGCGCGTCAAAGGGGCACGGAGTCTTCCTGCCATTCATGGGTTCCGAACAACCGATAGAAGGTGTAGTCGGCGACGACGGAACAACATACACTCTGCCCACAATTGAAAAGGGAGCTGTATTTTGGTATCAGCCGTGAACCAAAGATTATTTCTAAACTCAAAACTGCACCCAGAATTCAGGAGCTATTAAGTTGAGCGCCTTCGCCGAATTGTTGAGCCTGCCCGAACGTGAAAAGCAAAGTCGCGGACTCGTGCACACGCCCGCAGAGATCGCACAACAACCCGGCACATGGCGAACGACATTTGCATTGTTTGGAACAAGGCAACGCGAGATCAGGGAATTTCTTGACGCGGCTGGGATAGAGGCATCGGATCCACGAGACCGCCCAACCGTCTTTTTAATTGGCGCAGGAACCTCAGACTACATCGGCCAAGCGCTTGCGATATTGTTACGCAGACAGTGGCAATGTGAAGTTTTGGCTGTCCCGAGCACGGACCTGCTGACGCACTTCGAAGAGCTTTGTCTTCCCTACAAAAAGTATTTTTGGATTTCGTTTTCGCGATCAGGCGACAGCCCCGAGGGTGTCGCGGTTTTGGAAAGGTCGCGCCGCTTCCGCCCGGATATTCATCACTTGGTAGTTTCATGTAATCCAAATGGCAAGATGGTTCGTGACCATGCGGCAGATCCGAGCGTTCTTGGGATTTGTCTCGACGATGCCGTGAACGATCGCGGGTTGGCGATGACAAGTTCGTTTACAAACCTGGTTATCTTCGGACAATGCCTCGCCCACTTCAAACATCCGGCACAGTACGAACAAGTGCTCACGCAATTAGTTGAGGCTGGCAACAACTTTCTTCCGGCGGCTGCCGATTGCGCCTCCGCCCTCGCGAAAGAGTCGTTCAATAAGGCATGCTTTGTCGGATCCGGCTCCCTGCGAGCCGTCGCCAAAGAATGCAGCCTTAAACTATTGGAACTGACCGCCGGACGGGTTATCACAATGTCAGAGTCGGCTCTCGGATTGCGCCATGGCCCCATGGCGGCTCTCGACGAAGACACATTGTTCGTTTGTTTTCTTTCCTCGAACGAGCGTGTTCAGGCGTACGAGCGAACGCTTCTTCAGGAAATAAAAAATAAGAACCTGGTGTCAACTCGAGTCGCAGTTTATTTGGGGCCGGGCGTAACTCGAAAGCCCCTGGCGGAATACACGCTGAACCTGGGAGAGTTCGGACTGTTAATCGACGAATACCGGCCCGTACTGGATGTCATCTTTGGGCAAATGCTCGGATTGTTTTTTTCTCTTCGATCAGGCTTGCAGCCTGATTGTCCAAGCCCGAACGGTGCCATCAGTCGCGTGGTGCAGAGCGTAGTGTAACTGCGAACACTCGGCGCGGCGATCTTTTTGTCATTCCTTTTAATTCATCTGGCCCAGCAGTTTAATTCACGATCGTAAGGCCGACTCGCATTTACATCACGGACGGCGCGGCTAAGACGTTGATGACAACGTGATCGCATCGCCCCATTTTTCAGCGAAGACCGTTCGGCTCATCGGGAAGCGTCCGGCGAAAAGCTTATCCGGCCCTTTGCGGCGGCCTATTGCTAACAGAGCTACAATCCGTATCTCGGGCGGAATCGAAAACGCAGACTTCACCTTTCCCTCGTCGAAACCTTCCATTGGAGCCGTATCGTATCCCAAAGTTTCCGCCATCCACATCATGGTTGTGAATGCGATCATCGTGTGCCGGTTACCCCAGACAGCAACGTCAGGCGCAATTCCGCCAATGGGTCCCGCTTCTGATGCAAAAAAACTTGAGACATTCCTTCTCCAACTGGCATATCGCACCTCGTCTCCGTAGCCGTTCGCTCGGGCGAGAGCGATAACCTCTTCCAAATCTCCTTCCTTCCAGCCGGCGAGGCCTGCGCAGGCGATCAGCACCACCGGCGCCTCTTCGATTTTCGGCTGGTTCAAGGCGGCAACTCGTAATTTCATTCGATTCGCTAAGTCACGTACGACGACGAACCGCCACGGCTGAAGATTGTAAGCACTCGGTGCCTTGAGTCCCGCAGCAAGAATTTTCTCAAGATCGGCATCTGGAACGGGATCAGAAAGGAAGTTAGGAGTTGCGCGACGATCTCGCACTACCTCAGTAAAAGCCTTTTGAGCGGAGTCATGCACAGTCATAAAATCATGCCTTTGGTTTTCCCCGATGAACAATTTTCGCAGCTATTTCAGACCGAAACAGCTTCGGACCTAAACGGCTCCCGCAGGCCTTTTCTTTCGAGTCTGGGTATGACCTCATCCCGAAAGTAGGGGAATTCTTTCACATAGTCCACAAAGCTTAGCGTCGTACCCGCGAACCCGGAGCCCGGAATTCGTTCCATCTCAGCCACAATTGCGTCAGGATCGCCCACAAGCGGATAGGTTCCGTGCCCTGCCGCAAAGCGATCTCGCATCGACCGCAAAGCCTCGGGCGGAAAAGACTGCGCATGCAATCCTTGAAGTCGCATCAGATTATCGACCGCGCCCCAATCGGCATTTTCGTTCGCATAGTAATGGTAATAGTCCTGAGCTTCCTTCGTCGTTGGCCGACACACGACGTGAGACAAAGTGAACACGCCCGTGTTGCGGCTAAGCTTCGCAGAAGCCTCTCGAATTTGCGCTACTTCCGGCTTGGACTTATCTAAGTCGACAGAAATAGCAAAGAGGAAGTCGGCATTGCGCGCGGCAAATTCTCGGCCCTCGCCGGAGCCAGCCGCGTTCATGATCGGCGGCGCCCCGTCGAAGGGGCGCGGGTAGCCGTAAACGCCCTTCAACTTGAAAAAGCGGCCACTCCAGTCGAAAGCGCCGTTGTGGTTCCAAATCGCGCGGACTACGTCGAACCACTCCTGCGCCAGGGCATAGCGATCGGCGTGCTTTTCCGGAAGATCGATTCCGAACGCGTCGTACTCAGGCTTGTTCCATCCGGCGACTATATTGAGTCCAAGCCGTCCATGCCCGAGTTGATCGGCAGTCGCGAGTTGCTTGGCAGCGACGACGGGATGAATGAAAGCAGTGTGTACCGTCGCGAAAATATTAATACGTCGAGTATTCGCCAAGAGACCGGTTGCCCAGATCAGCGTTTCCAAAACACTGCCATGAAAATCGGTTTCGCCGCCGTAGCCTACCCATCGCGCGATGGGCAGGAGAAACTCAATCCCTGCCTCATCCGCGAGCTTCGCCAGCTTGATATTGTTCTCCCAGGAATTCACCCACCGCTCGGGGACTTTTGTGACCGACATACCGCCAGAGCAGTTGGGAGAGAAAAAACCAAGTTTCAGTTTATTGTTATTCAGAATTGGAGATTGCTGCCGGCCCATAGAACCCTTATCGAGCAATGCTGAGATCGCATTTCAACTGATGCTTTAGAAAACGACGACGACGCACTAGGTCACTCATAGTCGTCTGCAATGCGGCAATCGCACTTTGTCACAGCACGCCGGGCAATTTTACAGTCGCATGGAGATTTTGTCGCGAGCTGAACCGCTGTCACGAGGAATTCCGTTTTAGGCGTTTCCCTGCGACCAGTTCACTTGTTCAACCCGGCCTACAACGAAAACCCATGCCAGGCCGCCGATGACGCAAATGGCAGAAGTAATTTCGAACGGAGTTCGGAAGTTGCCCGTCCATTGCAGTACGAACCCGGTAAGCGACGGCCCTAGCACTCCAGCGAGATTGGCAACTCCGTTTTGCCAGCCATACCATCGTCCAACTGCTCGTGTGCCCGCCAAAGTCTGCGGAAATGTGAAGAGTCCAGGGCCGGTAAATCCGCAGCCCACGCCCGCCAGCAGCAGCCAGACCAAATACCCCTTCGGGCCGGCTACTGAACAAGCAAGGATGGCGACAGCAGCCACACTAAAGCCAATTGCCATGGCTGACTTGCGCACCAGGGTAGTGCTATATCCGCGACGAATAAAAAAGTCTTGCATCCATCCGCAAGCGATGGCGGAGAAAGCGTCGACGGTGTAGTACAAACCCGCGATCTTGGTCATCTTTGCCATGGATAAATGACGCTCCATTGCCAGATACAGCGGGAGCCAGGTGATCATGAAATAAAAAAGATAATTACTCGAAAAATGCCCCCGCGCATGTTCCCCAGAAAGATCGCTGCCGCAAAATCTCAATGGCAGTGGGCGACAGACCGGACTCGGCACTTACGTCACTGCCGCCGCGTGGCATCCACTTCAGCCATGCCGGAAGCCACAACAGGCTGACAATTCCAACGCCAATGAACACAGGCCGCCACCCAATATGCGCCATGAGAAGGCCCGCTCCGAGCGTCCCAATCGCATTTCCACAGCGCAACCCCGACATGATCGCGCCACTCGCGAAACCGCGATATTGCTCGGGCAGATGTCGGGCAAGAATTTTCGAGCATGAAGGTAGCGCCACTGCTTCTCCGATCCCAAGAATTAACCGCATCAGGAGTAACAGGGCAAATCCCCAAACTACTCCGGTTACGATCGTGGCGAGGGACCAAAGTACAAAACCCGCGGAGAGAATCAGGTTGACGTCGAACCGATCCACCAGCCAGCCCACTACAAATTGCATGACTGTGTAGGTTACGAAGAATGCGGAAAACAAAATGCCGAGCTGCGATGGCGAGAGGTGCAGCTCATCCTTTAGTAGCGGTGCTGCAACCGAGAGGTTCCCGCGATCGATGTAGTTAATGATGAGGCAGACAACTAGAAGGAGAAGCGCCGGCGCGAAGGCACGTAAACTGCGAGTTTCTTCCCGGGGCGCCGCAACGAGCACGTGGCATTTTGCTCCAGCGAGATGTCGTTTGCAAGGCGGTCCTCAACCTTGAGCCCCGCAAGTCGCACCCACAGCCAAAAGATACGAACGCATCCAGGAGGCCGTTCCGCCCGCTGTCTGGCACGCTGTCTGGCACGCTTGCAAGATGAAAAGCCCTTCATGTTTATTTTTTTTAAAAATATACAATGGCAGCGGACGCCCCGTCTGAACCTGAGGAGAATCTTTGACCGACAGTCTGACCGCTCCGATCTCGCCGTTGCCAGAGATCGGCACTCCTGTTCCCAAGAAGCAAGCGTGGTACGCAACCCTGTGGGTACAAGTGTCAATCGCGATGGTTCTGGCTGTTGTAGTCGGCCATTTCAGTCCAGGGAGAGCGATTGCCATGAAGCCTCTCGGCGATGCTTTCATTCGGCTGATCTCGATGATTATCACTCTCATGATCTTCTGCACCGTGGTCACTGGCATCGCCGGGATGGAGGACATGGGGAAGGTCGGGAGAGTCGGCGGTAAAGCGCTAATTTACTTCGAGATTGTGTCGACGTTGGCGCTCGTTGTCGGGCTCATCGTCGGAAATCTGGTCCCAACCGGCAAGGGCTTCAATGCGGATCCGGCTACTCTCGATACCCGGGAAGTCGCCTCCTATGCGGGGCAAGCGAAAGCGCAGTCCGTGTCCGATTTTGTAATCCACATTATCCCGACGACAGTAGTGGACGCATTCGCCAAAGGCGACATTCTTGAAGTCCTATTCGTTTCGGTGCTGTTTGGATTTGCGTTGTCGGCTGCAGGTCCCCACTGTAGACCGCTGGTCGACTTTTTCGAAGTGTTGACTCACCTGGTTTTCGAAATCATTAACATTCTCATGAAGTTCGCGCCAATCGGCGCGTTTGGCGCCATGGCCTTCACGGTTGGAAAATATGGCATCAGTGCGCTCGGTCCCTTGGCGAAACTCATCGCCACTTTCTACATCACGGGAACACTCTTTGTACTTATCGTCATGGGAGGAATCGCAAGGGCGGCCGGCTTCGGAATTCTTAAGTTTCTCCTGTATATCAAGGAGGAAATGCTGCTTGTGCTGGCGACAAGTTCCTCAGAGCCGGCATTGCCAAGCTTAATGGCAAAGCTTGAAAAACTCGGCTGCTCCAAGCCACTGGTCGGTCTAGTTGTGCCGACCGGCTATACCTTTAATACGGACGGAACCAGCATTTATATGACGCTGGCCGCAATCTTCGTAGCGCAAGCTACCAACACGCATCTGAGCCTGTCGCAGCAGTTGACCATTCTCGGCGTGGCGATTCTAACTTCGAAGGGCGCGAGCGGAGTGTCCGGGGCCGCGTTTATCGCCCTGGTTGGCACGCTGATGGTTGTTCCCAGCATCCCTGTGGCTGGAATGGCGCTCATTCTGGGCATCGATCGTTTTATGAGCATGTTCCGCGCCTTGATCAATATGGTTGGGAACGGAGTGGCCACACTCGTGATCGCTCGTTGGGAGCATGAACTGGATCGCGCAACGTTGCAGCGAAATCTTTCATAATCCGGCATCCATGCGACCGGAGAATTTCGTGAGCATCATCGTCCGCATGAAGCTAGCGGCTTGTAAATTTATGAACGAAAAAAAGGCTGTCCGTAGTCTGGAACCCTACAGTGTGGCGTGGGCAACAGTTTCTTTACGGCCCATTTCAACTTTCGTAGTGCGCGGTAAATGGACTGTGAAAGTCGTGCCCTCGCCGGTTGACGAATCCACGTCGATGATCCCCTGGTGGGCTTGCACGATTTCGCGCGTGATGTAAAGGCCGATACCAAGACTTGTCTCGTTTGCGTGACCAGCCGAGTCTTCCTCTGTAAAGCGCAGGACGGGTTCAAAAATGGTTTGCATTCTTTCTCGATCGATCGGGGCGCCTTTGTTTTTTATTCTCGCGACAACCTCGTCCGAGCCGCAATCTAAATGCACGGTTACAGGCTCCGCCTGGGCACCGTTTTGTAACGCGTTACAGACTAAGTTGTAAAAGACCTGCGCGATTCTGGCTCCATCCCAGAATCCCTCTCTGTTGCCCTTCGCGCTAAACTCAATCGTGCGTTCGGGATACTTCGTGCGCAACTCTTCAATTGCACCCAAACAAAGGTTGCCAATGTCTGTCTTCTTCACCTTGATGGGAAGACCCGAGCCTAGTTGGGTGAGCGTAAAATCGAGCAAGTTGTCGACCAGCTTAAGCATCCTCTGTTCGCTGGTAAAGATCCGCGTGGCCAACTCATTGTGTTTGCTGGCAATATAAGTAGTGCTCATGATTAGGCTTGCACCGGTGACGGAATCTTGCAGCGAGGGACGCAAATCGTGGCCAAGAATAGACAGAAACAAGTTCTGCGATTTCTTGACCGCCCGGGCATAGCGCCCTACCGATTCCGCGAGTGCCTGATCGATCGCTTCATTGAAGCGGATGATGTCCACCGGATTGATATCTTGTCGTTTTTCGGCAGAATTTGACCAAAGTCGCAGCACACTTGCCCTTAATGCGCGGAATTCTGACACAATTTGCTCAATTGTGTACCCCGAAAGGAGACGTGCATCAGCATGTGACTCAGCTGCGGTGTCATCATCTTCGCGAAGGCCGCGCCCCTTCGATTTTTCAGACTGCTCCAACGCCGTTTGCCCGGCAGCGAGATCCTTGGCGATCACTCTCAGCATGGCGGATGCGTGATTTCTTAGCGCTGTTCTATCCATGGTAAGCGCAGGAGGCTCGATGGTCCGCGCAAAGTCCTCCCAAGCCTGAACAATGGACTCCATATTCCCGGAAATAAAATCAGATAAGTGCATGACGCCTCCTTCGGGCGACTGAGAGTACTGCGGAATGAGTGAACGTGATCCGTATGCCGACGACGAATTTGTCCGCCTAAGATATTGTCGATCACTGCGTGTTGTCAATGCTGAGGGAAACCAAGGCCTGCCAAGATTCGGTAATGAAAATCACAATGAACGCTCCAATGATGGATGCGTTCTTCCTCACCGCGGTTCGAGATAGCCATGAGCGGCAAGACGATCTACGTCTAGCTCATTCGGCTGGGCAAGCGGTATCTTGGCGGGTTCGAAAAAAATAGAACACCCCTGACTGCAAGGGGACTGACGCCTGTCTCTTTAATGCAATCGCATAGTGCAATCGCATAGTGCCTCGCAGATCGAAGCACAAGCCGGAGCTTCGCATTCCGGGAAGTCATGACGCGATGCGCGATCGCGCCAGCCTGAAATTGCCAGCAGGCTGGCGCGGAAGTGGATTCACTCTGTATCCCTAGCCTTGGCGCCCCCCGGTGGGAGGCTTACGTTCGCCCCTCGGATCGGATCGCTGAGGAGGCGGCGGGCTTTCCCTGCGTGGCGGGGCAGCCTGTCTTTGCGGGGGCGGACTCTCCCGTCTTGGGGGCGCAGCTTCACGTTGCGGTTGGCGAGACTCATGCGGCGGCGGCGCACTCTCTCGGCGGGTCGAACTCGACGAACGATCATTCTGTCGGACGGGAGCGTTCGCGTTCGTCCTGTTCTCCCCTCGGTTCGTCCTACTTTCAGTGGAGTGATTTGACGATGAAGTCCCACGCGAGACTTCTGGCCGAGAATTATTTCGATACTGCGTCGCTGGGCCTCGATTCGATGAGGTAGATCGGTTGTTGGTCGCCCCTGTAGTGCGGTTGGGGCTAGTGCGATTAGAGCTTCCACCACGATTAGCAGCTGCCTCTCTCGCCGACATCTTTGGTGGATGGTAAGCTCCGCCCGCAGCCCTGGCTGGTACCGCGTGGCTAAAGTCTCCGGGTCTGGCGGTGGCTGCGACTGCCGGACGCCCATGATTCACAGAAGCCAGCAGCTGACGATTGCCTCTAGCGGCTTGCATGTGCTGAACCTGAGGACCGATCGGAGGCGTATGACGTTCATGGGCCGCAGCCTGCTGTTCCCGAGTAGGCCGAGCGCGGACTCCGCCGTGGCCGCCGCTGAAGCTGACATGGGTGTTGTTGTTGTTGATGACCGTCTTGTTGTAGACATTGGTGATATTGGTGACGTTGACGTTGGTCACGCTCCGATTGTAGAAAAACCGGTCGCCCTGCCAATATCCACCGAAGAAACCTACACCGGTGTAGCCAAAGCCATAATTGATGCCGCCATAAAAGCCGATGTGGGGTCCCCAGTAGCCGTCATTCCACGCATACAGGCCGTTATTCCAACCCCAATAGCCAGGAGTCCATAGCATCCCCATGGGACCGCGCACCCATGTGCCAGGCACCCAATAGTAGCCATCGTCGTCGCTCCATGCCCAGTAGCCGGGCGTCCAGATATACCCGTCTCCCGGGCACATCGGTTGAACATAAACTGGCAGTGGTGGCGGGCCGATGCGGACTGAAATTCCGACGCCAATTTGTGCAGACGATGCACCGCTGAGAGCCACCATCATCACAAAAGCAACTAAAAAGCAGGAAACAATACGATTGATACGCATCAGTGTTTCTCTTTTCTGGCTCGCAACTGCTGCGAGTATCGGAGCCGGAATTTCTGACAGCCGGATTTCTGACAGTAAGACAAATACCTCGAACTTCACGTCCGCCGGATCAAGCAAACGCGAAGATTCACTGTTTACAACACCGAAGGAGGAAAAAAGTTGCCGGCCCAGAAAGCTGCTTGAAATAAGTGGCGGCCGCCCGATTGCGATGTTCCATCATTGTGACAGTGTCAGACGTGACGCGCCTTCTACACTTCCTGTAGCGGTTGGATATCGGTCAACTGTGCATCCTTCGGCAGGGGAATGTCGGCCGAAATGCAGGTGCCTGAGCTGTTGGATTCAATACGCATTTCGGCATGCAGATGACGTAATCGTTCCCTTATTCCCCTGATTCCCACCCCTGCGCCCCCCGACTGAATCTCGTTCAAGCGTTCGGGGGATATTCCCTTTCCCCCATCACGAACTTCGACACAAATGCTTCCGGCTCGGCGATCAACTTGAATACTGGCCGTCTTGCTTCCAGAGTGACGGTGAATATTTGTTAAACATTCCTGCACGATGCGAAAGATCGCAAGCTCCATGTCAGGGGGAAGTCTTCCGAGATCATCTGGGATGCTGACGTCGATCAACAGTCCGCTGCGTTCAACAATGCCCTGGACGTAGGCTTTCAGCGTAGAAGCTAGCCCACACTCGTCTAACAGTGGTGGATGCAATAGGTAAGAGGTGGTGCGTATCTCCCGGCTCAGCTGTTGAACAATCTCTTCGATCTCTTTTCCTGTTTTCGCCAACTCAGGGGAGACCGCATCGGTCCTTTGAACCAATCTCGCAAGGCTCATGCCTAGAACCGCCAACGTTTGCCCAGCACTGTCGTGCAATTCGCGGGCGATATGCCGCCGTTCTTGATCCTGTATCTTCATCAGGCGCATTGCTTCGTCGGCGATCCGAACCTTCTCCGCCGCCTCTTTTTGGTCGTGCATGTCGAGACAGCCGCCCACATATCCTTCAAACGTTCCATCCGGCGTATATCGTGGCACCCCGCAATCAATGATCCAGCGGTATTGACCCGTGTGATGCCGCATACGGTACTCCATCTTGAAAGAAAGACGAGCCTCAAAGGAGCTTACGTAAATTTGGAGGCAGCGATCAAAATCGTCTGGATGCACATTTTCCGCCCAGCCATTACCCGATTCTTGTTCGAGAGTGCGCCCGACGAAATCCAACCAACTTTTATTAAAGTAATAACAAAGTTTGTCTGTGCCAGACATCCAGACCATGATGGGCGTCGCATCGGTAACCACCCGAAGACGCTGTTCGCTTTCGCGCAACGCCTTTTCAGCTTGCTTTCGCTCCGTGATATCCAATGCTGTCGCAACGATTATGGATACATTTCCTCTATCGTCTAACACAGGGCTGAGACTACGATCTGCGAACCGCCGAGTTCCGTCGGAGAGACAGAAACAGCATTCATCGCGGACCGGCGTGCCCCCCGCCGCTTTTGCAATCGCGTCCCTGAGAACCTGAACTTCCTCCGGCAGAGGTGACCACCAAGGCTCCCAAAACTTTCGACCAATCAACTGCTCGCGAGTACTACCTGCGGCCTCCATGGCTGCGCGATTGACCTCGACGATGGTGCCATCGGCTTCGAGCAAAACAAAAAATGAGTAGCTTTGTCCGAACGCGGCACGCAGGCGCGATTCGCTGTCTTTCAATGCCCCTTCCGCGTCCTTGCGTTCGGTCACATTCGAGCAAATACCAAACATCCGCATCGGTTGGCCATCGGCATCAAATACAACTGTCCCGGTGCTTTCCATCCACCCCAGGCTTCCATCGGAACGATACTGCCTGTATTCGACGTGGTATTTGCCATCACCAGAAAGTGCAAGTTGTATCTGCTCCTTCACTTTTTCCCGGTCTTCGGTAAACACACCTTCTAGAAAGCTCTCAAACGACGAGCCAAACGAACCTGCAGCCTGGCCGTGCACAGCTTCCATGTTGCTCGACCAATGAATTTCGCCGGTCTTTACGTTCCACTCCCAAGTACCAACGTTCGCAGCCTCAAGACTAAAGCGGGTTCGTTCCTCGCTGTCACGGAGTTCTCGCTCGATTTGTTTCCGATCCGTGATGTCCTGGACAGTTCCTCGAAGCGCGATGACGTCTCCGCGGCCATCGCATTCTGCTTCGCCATTAGTGATAACCCACCTCTTAGTTCCATCTGGGCGAAGAAGTTCCAATTCAAGGGAATACGGTGTTTGCTTCTTTAGAGCTTGGTCGACAGCCGCTCGCAGTCTTGTCCAACTATCGCGGGTGTAAATGGTCGAGTGATCGTGATAACTGAATGAACGAGAATTTAAATCCCGCCCTGCGATTCGGTACAGTTCTTCGGACCAGATGACGGTGCCTGTTTCAGGTGTCCACCTCCAACTGCCAATCTTCGCAAGCCGCTGGGCTTCGTTCAGTTCTGCTTGCCTTCGTTGGAGGTTCTGCTCCACCCGCTTCTGATCAGTGATGTCGGTATGCGTGCCGATCATGCGTAAAGCATTGCCATTTGCATCTCGCACGATTCGTCCATGCGAGAGAATCCATCTGATTTCGCCGCCCTCACGAACATTGCGAAACTCAAAATGGAACTTCTCTCGTTTTCTGTCTGTTAATATCTGGTGCGCTTCTCCGGCCAGCCTGGTAGCGTCATCGGGATGAAATAATGCTCTCCACTCCATCGCCGTGATGTAGTCCGCTGCAGGACTAAAGTCGTAGATGGCGGCCATCTGAGGATTCCAGCTGCCTCGATTCTGGACGACATCCCAGTCGAAAATGGCGGTGCGTGAGGATTCCAGCGCAAGAGCAAGCTTAGATTGTTCCTCGTGGAGCGCCTCTTCTAATCCTTTTCTTTCTGTAACGTCGATGTTCACGCCCACGAGACGTTCCGGGGCGCCCGTTTCATCTTTCAGCACTGAGCCTCTGCCCAACAGCCAGTGAACCGAACCGTCCGGCCAAACCACGCGCCACTCGCCTTCGAATGTGCCCTCTTTCATCGCGAGCTCAACCCGTCTCAACGCTTTCTCTCTATCATCGGGATGAACCAACTGTTCCCATGCGGGCTTTGTCCCGGCGAAACCCCCCGGGGGCAAGCCGTGTATTTTCTCCAATTCTGGCGTCCATCGGCTCACACCCGTCTTGATATTCCATTCGAATGTGCCGACGTTTGCGACCTGTTGCGCAAGGCGGAGACGCTCGGCACTTGCGTCAGCTTCTGTGCGCGTCGAAGTAGCGCGTTCATAAAGTCGAGCGTTGTCAATAGCTATTGCGGCGTGTTTCGCTAGCCCCTCGACAAGTTGCTCGGCGCGCTCGGTGAACACGCCCGCTTCAGGATGCCCATAAAACAATCCACCAAGAACCTCGCCAGTGCGAGACTTCACGGGCACGGCAAGATAGCTTCGCACCGGCAGATGCCCCGGCGGCATACCGTGATAGGGAGGATTTTTCCCGTACCGATGATCTTTTGTTACGTCGTCCAGACGCAAAGTACGATCCCCGGTGAAGGTGGGAGCAAAAATACGTGTATTTCGAGGCATGGGGAACTTCGAAAAGTCTTCTGGGGCCGCTCCGGACAAGGTATACAACATGTAACTTTCGCCTTTGTCGTCGAGCACGTTGTAGAAGAAGGCGCCAAATCCAGCTCCACTCAATTCCCTGCCAGCATCGGTTGCGACTTGTACCACCTTTTTCAGGTCTAACTCCGACGCAAGCGTCGCTCCGACTCGCTCTAAAATTCGGCGTTCATTGATGTCTTCGACGACCGAAATAAAGTGCTTGAGCTTGCCGCTGGAATCCCGAACCCCGGAGACCGCCAGGTTGATCCAGATCGTAGTGCCATCCTTTCGGAGATATCGTTTTTCGATGGAGTACCTATCCGAAACTCCGGCTTTGACCTTTTCAAATTCCTCCAGATCGCGGGTAAGATCCTCGGGATGGGTAATGTTTTGAAAGGTGAGCTTCATAAGCTCGGTTTCGCTGTAACCCAAAATTTCGCAAAGCTTCTTGTTGACGCGTAACCAACGTCCATCGGGATTTACGTGCGCGACCCCTACGGCCGTCAGTTCAAACGTTGACCTGTAGAGTTCTTCGCTTTCCCGCAAAGCGCGCTCCAGCGCAACGCTTCTTTGCAGGATTTCGTGTGCGTCAAGATTGCCGGACCGGTCAGCCATTCCCAGGACTGCCGGATCAAAAAACGATTCATGTTTACTGATCGTTTCTAAGGCAGCCGGCAAGTCTCTCGCTGCAGACGATTTCACCACGTAACCCCGAGCCCCCGCTTTAAAGGCTTGCCGAACCATCTGTGCAGACTCGTGCTGACTGAGAATCAGGATTTCGCAATCTGGGAGAATGTTGCGGATGAGCGGAGTCGCCTCCAGGCCATTCAAATTTGGCATGCTGACATCCATAACGACCACGTCAGGTTTGAGCTGCCGGGCCTTTTCTATCGCGTCTTGGCCGTCAACGGCTTCGCCACATACTTCGCAATGAGATTGGAGCAGGGAACGCACGCCACGTCGAACCACTTCATGGTCATCCACTATGAGCACACGCATAGTTAAACCCGGCTGCCGGTCATTTATTTATTTTCCACAGCTGATACACTTCGGACCGCTACTCCTGCCACGGAGCCTTCCGCGGAACGGGGATGAGCGTCGATTATTATCGCCGTCCCGAGCAGTTTCGCTGTATACAGTAAAACCTGTATGCCTCGTTGATCCGCAGACCGAACCTTGAAGATCGAGACGCGCGGAACGGCAAACATCGTGACCAAAGCTATTTTTCTCGTTGCCCGCAGCGGCCCGTTAGCACTAGCACCCTCGCCGACAGTCGACCTAACAGGCAACGCGCGGCCCACCCTAAGCGTCTACTTTTTCCGCGAATAAAGCTCCGCCAATTACGCTGTAGGGGATGATTCATGAGGCTTTTGGTCGCGCTGCTCTTTGCCTGCAGTGTTCTTCCGTTTCTTCTCTCCGCGCAAGAGCAACCGCCGCCTGCTTCCGCTCCGCCGAACGCCGAAACCCGGACTTCCCGCGGGGCGCCCCAATTCGATCGCCCAGTTTCAGTAAAGCTGCTGTTCCCAAATATTATTAGCGATCAAAAACAAATTTGGACCTTTCCAGTGAGACTGTTGCATGGTCACGTTCTGCTGCCGACCGCCGTCGTTCTCGGCACTACGGCCGGAATCTTCGCACTCGATCCGATTGAAGGAAACTATTTCCGCCGCACGACGTCTTATCACAGCTTTAATAGAGTTTTTAGCGCCAAAACTACCAGCATTGCAACGATCGTTGCTCCCGCATCGTTTTACGCGGTCGGGCTCTTTCGCAAAGACGAGAAGGCGCAGCACACAGCTCTTTTGGCGGCGGAAGCGGTAGCGGACGCCGAGATCGTAACTACGGTTTTGAAGGATGCCACGAAACGGGCCCGCCCCGTGGGTTTCGCGCCTAACGGAAATCTCTATGACTCATTTTTCGACAGCAAAGGGTCCGTGCTGCGGGCGAATGGCGGATTCCCCTCGGGTCATACGATCGCTGCGTTTTCGATCGCAACTGTCGCCGCCCGTCGCTATGGAAATCACAAGTGGGTGCCGTACGTTGCCTATGGAGCGGCAGCGCTGGTAGGGTGTTCACGCGTGTCCCTGGCCGCTCATTTCACTTCCGATGTCTTTTTCGGAGCAGCTCTCGGATACTCGATCAGCCGTTTCAGCGTGCTTCGCCAATAAGCAACCATGTCCCGATAGATTTTGCCGGACCGGCCAGTCCAAGTTGAACGGAACAGTCTTCCTCACGATGCAGGCGCATCGCCGGTGAGATGTCAATTTAAGCGCTGGATGCTAAGCATGGCATTAGACTTCAAGCCGCGCTTCGGCGTTGGGTCGGCAGCAAAGTCCGTAACTTTGCCAGAGTCGAAACCAGGGGCTTTGGGCGAGCTTCTCATCGTGCCGCCGATTCGCCGCAGAAATGTCGCTTGCGGTGAGTGGCCTGATATCCGGCGCTTCGAACATTTCCTGTATCTGCTCGATGTCACCAATGATGCGCTCGACGTCCATGTCTCACAATCATCTAGGAAAAAGGGCGGAGCAGTCAATAATGAAGCTGCAACGAGCCTGAAAAATGTTGCTTTGTAATTAGATAAACCGCACATCTTCTCGCCAAAGTCAGCGACTTTCTGGAGCGTTTGAGGAACTAACCCGCCTCGATTGCTCGCGTCAGCGTTAGAGACTCTTGATTGAAAAATTCTCTGTTCTGGCCTTAGCAGGCGACGGGCCGGCCTGAAAAACTTTACAGGGGGGTTCTAAACCGGAGGGGCCTAGGGAGGGAACCACTTCAAATCATTGAAACTGGCGGAGAGAGAGGGATTCGAACCCTCGATAGAGTTGTTAGACCCTATAACGGTTTAGCAAACCGCCGCCTTCAGCCTCTCGGCCATCTCTCCGGCGTGTGGATGTCAAACGCTTACGGTGTGATGCAGACCGTCCCATTAGTTTACCACTGGCATTTTTGATCCGCACAAGATGACAAACGATCAAGCAAAGAAAACCCTGGCAGACTGGGGGAAGTCCATTCGCGAGGACGAGCGCCAGTATTTGTTGAAGCTCCTTGAGTCCATAAAGAATGGCGAGTGCGACGAAACTGGGACCGTAGAGACGATGGACAAGAAGCCTTCAATCGTCGACGCTATGACAAGGGCCGAAAGAATAAAGGCCGACAACCAATTCTTGGCGTCCTTGGGGATCGAGCCTTTCTCGGCCTAGGAATTTTCGCCAAAACGGCTGGTCGTTAGTGTAATCGCCTGTTTTCGACACCTACCCGTCAGCGACTGTTCCAGTCGGGCCATTACGCACCAGCAGTCTCGTGCGTTGGCGAGAAATTCCAACGCTTCTAGATGTCTTCACATTGAACAGCGTATTCTTGTTTCAGAGGAAAAACCCATGAGCAATTCACGAGTGGTTGGACTTGCAGCGGTTGCCAGCCTGTTTCTCACCGTTCCGGCTTGGACACAGGAAAAGAAGATCAAACGTTCGTACCTACCGCCCGCACTTGAAAAAGCTGTTGCAGCGCAGAGTCAGGGTGCGACCATTCGCGGCTTTTCAGAGGAAAAAGAGCACGGACAAACCTTCTTTGAGGCGGAGTTCGTGGTCAATGGCCACAGCAAAGATGTCCTGATGGACGCCAACGGTCAGATCGTGGAGGTGGAAGAACAAGTGGTTGTGGATTCGCTCTCTCCTGCCGTGAGGGATGGACTGCAAGCCAAGATCGCGAACGGCAAACTCGTGAAGGTCGAGTCCCTTACCAAACACGGCAAGCTTGTAGCATACGAAGCACAAGTCGTAACTGATGGAAAAAGGTCGGAGGTGCAGATCGGCCCCGATGGAAGACCTCTGGATCACGAAGAATGAGGCGCAAGACTAACTGTTGAAAAATCGCCATTTCACTAACGACGAGCCGCCGTTCTCAATTAGTGCCAACGCCTGATGACAATAGTCACCTTCCCGCAATCCCCTGTAAGCGCAAGAATCAGTCCAACGGCCAGAAGCCTCAGCTACTAGGAGATGAATGACATGTCACAGTTTGTGACGGCAAGGAAGGCGGTTCTTGTCTTCGCTGCGATCCTAGCAGTCGCTCTCATCGCTGAGTTCGTTCTATTAGAGGGCACACTTGGAGTGAGTCTCCCAAAGGATCGCAATTCCGCCGTCTCAACATTGGAGATCAAGGTGAAGGGTACCGAACCCCATTTCCTCACGCGGAATAGGCGATTTACTGTCGTCGAGCTTTTGACAGAACACGGCACTCGTAGCGAGGCGCTGGTGCTTCGTGAGACTCTTTTCATGGACCGGGCACCCGACGTTGAGGGGCCACCGAATGCCACAGTCACCGTCGAGGCAATGAACGGTGAGGCTGTAAGATGGACGTTTCAGGAGCGAGGAGAACGCGGAGAACCCGTGACGGGTGATGTTTATCTTGTCACTAAATTTAGTGGTGGCGACGGACCTGCGACCTACACGTATTTCTCGCTAAGAGACGGGAGCAAGCTCCGCGCCATCCATAACAAGTTGAGCGACGATGAGTTAACGGTGCTGGATGGATCGGTCGTCAAGTAGCTGTCGTAATATCGCCATTACACTAACAACTGCTCAACCTTTGCATAATCGGATCATAGAAGAAGGTCAATCAAGGGAATGAGTGGCTACTGAAAACTGGATTACTGTCCGCCTTGCTGTCCGTTTGGAAGCTGATGTGGCCAATTCTGGCCAAAAGGATAAGCACTCGGCTGTCGCAACCCCTTGGAAACAAGGCGGGTCAAGGGTTTGGTGCGACTTAGCAAACCGCCGCCTTCAGCCTCTCGGCCATCTCTCCGGCGTGTGGATGTCAAACGCTTACGGTGTGATGCAGACCGCCCAAATAGTTTACCACTGGCATTTTTGATCCGCACAAGGGCGATCAGGCGCTTGCCTTGTCCACCAGCGGCAACGGCTTTTCGGTCGGAGCCGACGTTTCAAGCTCCAATTGCTCTTGTCCGCTCAGCGCGGTTACCTTGCCACGATAGTTTTTCAAGTGGCGTTGCGCGGTTTCGAATGCTTCCTGCGCCTTGTTCAGATTCTTGCCTACGTTCTCAAATTGGCTTTGGAAGAAGTCAAAAGACTTTTGCGCCTTACCGAGTTCAGCCCGGCTCTTTTCGAATCTGGTTGCTACCTCGTACCACTTGTGGACGAGCGAAATCGTGTGCAACGTCATCAGCAGCGTGTTTGGAGAGACGGGGAAGACATGCTGGTCATTCATCCAGTCGCCAAGTTCACGATTGCGGATGACCTCCATGTAGAGGGTTTCGCTCGGCAAGTACATGAGCGCGATATCGGTCGTCCCGTTTTCAGGCTGAATGTACTGCTGAATGCGCTTGGCCTCGGCTTTCATTACTCTAACCAGGACGACGCGCGCGGCGTCGATTTCGGCCTTGTCGTTGCTCTCGAATAAGGCAATCACCTGTTCCCGTGGAAACTTGGCATCGATCGGAAGCTTACGGTCGGGGAAAAAGATGACCGCATCGGCTCGCCCCCCGCCTTCACCGCACGAAGATTGCAGCGCGAACATGTGTGCCGGAAGAAAATCGGCCAGAAGCCGCTCCAGGCTGGCCTCGCCAAACTGACCGCGCAGGTGTGGCAACTTCAATAAATTGTTCAGATCGTTAATCGAGTGCCCGAGAGCTCCGACTTCACGCAGCTGCTCTTCCGCGTTCTTCAGGTGTTGCTGCACTTTTTCGAACTGCGCGAATCCTTCCTTAATGTTCTGATCAAGTTTTTGTTGCACTTGATCGGTGATCGCCATCAGCCTCACATCGACGCGGTCACGAATCGACTCCAGACTCTGGGCGGTTTGCTGATTGAGGCATTGAAATTCGACTTTTAATTGCTGCGTGGTTAGCAGCAGAGAACTGGTTAGCTCACTTCGGCCTTCGGCAAGGTTCCGCTTCTGCTCCTCGCGCCCGGAAGCAAGTTGCCGCTCTACCGAAGTGCGAATCTCCGAAAACCCTTGCTGGATGCGGTCTGTCACCTGCTGCCGGAGGTCCCCTTTGGTCTGCTCCAGGCGAGTGGCCATATCGGCAGTGCTGGTACTGATCTTTTGGCCGAGGGTGGTATTAAACCTTTCGAGGTGAGCTGCAACTTCCGCTTTTACATCAACTTGCGATGTGCCCGCGACACGGCGCCATAGGATCGCTGAAAACCCAAGCAGGGCAAGGGTTCCGACGAGGATAGTAACTAAGAGCAATGTCTCCATGGTAAGTAGATGACCTGAATTTTAGAGGTTAGCGTTAGAGATGGAAAGCGGGAACTTTATCCGCGATCTTTGTCGGTGACCCCCCGGCCGCAACTTTGAACTCAAAAATATGATGCGGTCATGGGCGGTCTTGCTGTTCGTAGCGATCTCGGCGATTGCGCGCGGAAGCTGCTCCAACAATCCCGCCGGCCGCGAATCTTCTGAAAATACGTTGGGCGATTGTGTCGATTCCAATCATACTGCGGGACGAACGAACAACAAACCCGACCCCCGAGCCGAAGACTCCAGCGCTGAGAATGAACTTTTATTGATGGCCAATCACAGCCGCGAGCTAGCGGGAGCGCCCGCCCTGCGCGTGGACAATAGCCTGCTCGAAGCGGCACGCCGCCACGCTGAGTTGATGATCGCAAAGCAGCAAATGGAACACCAGTACCCCGGCGAAGCGGATCTGATGCAGCGTATTTCGCAGGCTGGCCCGCTCAAGATCGATTACGCGGGAGAGAACATTGCGTATGCGACTTGTTCGACTTCGGCCAATGAGGCGTTCATGCGCTCCCCGCCGCATCGCAAGAATTTACTTGACCAAGGCTTCAACGTGGCCGGCATCGCTGCCATCTGGAACCACGGAAAGCTCTACGTCGTGCAGGATTTCGCTCACGAGATCGCCTCCTACTCTTCCACTGAAAGCAACCAATTGGTCAGCCGCGCTGTTTCGCAAGTGCGAAGCGAGGCAGGGTTAGCGGAGTTCACGCAGATTGCTCCCGCCAAACTCGATGACGCAGCCTGTTCGCTTTCTGACGAAAGCCATCCGAATGCCCATCTTCTTGCCACTTCTTACTCCAGATCCCGAATTATTGTTTACACGCAGACTCACCCGGAGGAACTACCGCAAGCTGCACGACGCGCCCTGCTCGATCCGAATGCCCGGGAAATCGCGGTTGGCTCCTGCTACGCACGCAACAGCACGTATCCAACCGGCACGTACTGGGTGGCGGTTCTTCTCTATTAGTATCGCCTCATTCCAGATTAGTATCGCCGTCATTTCCGGCGTCGATCCTCTCAGCGATTTCGCAGACGATCATGCCCTTGACATGTCAAAAGGGGGGTCGCCCCGTCTCATCGGATGTCTGTGCTAATCTGCGAACATCTTCCCGCCCATGGCTAGCGCTCCGAAAATCCGCATCGGGACTGCCGGATGGTCTTATAAAGATTGGGACGGAATTCTCTATCCGCCAGAGGTAACGAGAAAGAAAATTCATCCTGTCGAATTCCTGGCCCGATTCTTTGACGTTATAGAGATCAACACTTCGTTCTACGGACACATCAGGCCAGAGCTCGGACGTTTCTGGGCGCGCAAGGCCGCGGCCGTCAATCCCGACTTTCTTTTCACAGCCAAGCTCCATCGGTCCTTTACTCACTCTCCGTTGGCCGCGACCGAACCGACTTCTGCGGCGAGCATTCGTCCGAATGACGAAGATGAGCGTCTTGCGCGTGAAGGCCTCGAATCGCTTGCCACGGAGGGCAAACTGGGCGCGCTGCTGATCCAATTTCCTGTCTCCTTCAAAAACACCGGGCTCAATCGTGAATATATAGACCAGGTCCTAAGACAATTCATCGAATATCCGCGTGTGGTCGAAGTGCGGCATGAGAGTTGGGACAACGCCGAGACCATCGCCGAATTCATGCGCCAGAACGTGGCGTTTTGCAATATTGATCAGCCCCAACTCGGCCGCTCGCTCGCTCCGACTGAACACGTAACTTCCAGTCTCGCTTACGTGCGCCTGCACGGGCGCAACTACGAGCAGTGGTTTGATAGCGATAACCGTGACGATCGCTACAACTACCTTTACAAGATGGCCGAATTGGAAAAATGGAAAGAAAAAATCAGCTCAATTGCGGAGCGAGCCGAATCGGTCTACGTAATCGCTAACAACCATTTTCAGGCCAAGGCTGCCGTCAATGCACTCGAGCTTCGCCATCTGCTCAATGGAAAGAAAGTTCCCGCTCCAGCCTCGCTCGTAAGCCATTATCCCGAACTGAGGTCGATGACTGAGCTCGAAGACGCAAACGGAAAATATTCGCTCTTCGCATAGCATTCGGGATTTCGCGTTACGCGGTATTCTTCTTAAAGAAGCCACCCAGGTGGGGGCGGTTGTCACTGCCGTTGCAGATACTTGTATCACATTGCCTGCACAGGATTTCCTATGTTAGCTTCGATTCGGAGCGTTCCACTTGGCACACACGGTTCCGGCTGGAATGGACCGCAAGGAAGCTGCTGCGTACCTGCAACTTGATTCGGCGCGTCTTCCCCGGCACATTGCAATCATCATGGATGGAAACGGGCGATGGGCGCGCCTTCGGCACATGCCGCGGGTGGCTGGGCATCGCGCCGGAGTCGCATCCGTGCGTTCAACGGTAGAAACCGCGGCCCGCATCGGCATTCCCGCGCTGACGCTCTACGCCTTCTCTGAAGAAAATTGGAAGAAACGGCCACAGACCGAAGTCGATTTCCTGATGCGACTCCTGTGCCGCTTTCTCAAAGCTGAAGTCAACACGCTGAATGAAAACAATATTCGTTTGAAATATATCGGGCGCCAGCACGAACTGCCCGCTTCGGTGCGCCGCGAGATGGATGAAGCGAGCGAGGCGACCGCGAAGAATACCGGCATGCTGCTGACGCTGGCCTTGAATTACAGCGCGCGCAGCGAGATCGTCGATGCCTTTCGCTCTCTCGCCGAAGCCGCCTCTCGCAACGGCGGCCTTGCTCACATGGAAGTCGATGAGCAAGCCATCAGCGATCATCTTTATACCCGCGGCCTGCCGGATCCGGACCTGGTGATTCGCACCAGCGGCGAGATGCGCCTTAGCAACTTCCTGTTGTGGCAACTCGCCTATGCCGAGATTTATGTGACGCCAACGTTGTGGCCAGATTTCCGGGGATTGAATCTTCTCGAAGGCATCGAAGACTACCAGAAACGGGATCGCCGCTACGGAGGCTTAGCCACTGGTGGCAATGGATCAGCCGCTACCCGCCGAACTTTAACCGGGGCTAAGCGTTGATCAAGCGCATTGCCACGGCTGTCATATTAATTCCTATCGTTCTTCTGCTGGTCCTTAAAGCGCCCATCTCCGTGCTTGTCATTGTCTCCGCTGTCGTCGCCCTTCTGGCTGCTTCGGAATTTCTTAAACTCACGGCACACTATGCGGTCGAGCCGATGACCCTCGCAACTTATATTTTTATCGCGGTCTTTTTCGGCCTCGTCATGTTGGCGACCGGCAACCGCACCCCGCTGATGGAGACGACGGCGA
>JANYKL010000083.1 GCA_025361625.1 Acidobacteriaceae bacterium | reverse complement strand
ATTGACGCGCTACCCCCGCTTCTGATCGCCTCCATTTGCGCCTATGCATTCACTGTTTTGCTAATGAAACGATCCATTCTCACCGAAAAGGTGGCACGCAGGGGATACGATATTTTTCGAGAATACGGGGTGGATCCCTTGGAAAGGTTTCGCGTTGCCGAGGCGATGAGCCGATCTGTAGTTACGATTCCATCCGCGGCACCTGCAAGCGAACTTCTGGAGCGCTACTTTGCGTCGAGCAACAAGCATCGAGGCTATCCAGTGGTCAACGAGAAAGGAGATCTCTTAGGCGTCTTGACGATTTCTGATCTCCTTGGCGATTCCATTCTGGGCGCTGACAAGACGCATACAGCGAGCGATCTGATCACAACCGAGCCCATCATCGCGTTTGAGGAAGAAACGTGCCGCGAGGCAGCAGAACGAATGGCTACGCGCGGAGTCGGACGTCTCCCAGTGGTTTCCACGGCAGATCCACGCAAACTGGTCGGAATCCTAACCCGCAGTGATCTTCTCAAGCCTCGCCTATCGCATTTCGAAGAAGAGCAAACGTACGAGCGCCATTTTGGACGGAAGCTTAAATTTCCAGTTTGAGCCTTCGGTGAATCTGCCACGCCCGTGCCTATTGCTTCGTTGGCTCGTGTCCGCGCTCGTTCCCGCGCTCGTGTCCGCGTATGAGCATGCGTGCGTTTGCTTATGCGCGCGTCGCAAGGAGGGTTTGTGAGATTGGTTGCATTTTTGCTGGTTGTGGTGGGCGTGCCTTTGTCCGCCGTCGCATCCGGACACGGGCCGCTGTTCGGACTTGCCACGCCCACCAATTCACAGGGTGAATGGAGCTTCGACGAGGGCCTGTTTGGTCGCGCCACGAATTCTGCCTCAGAGGCATCTTTACGAGGTCAAATCGGGTACGGCTTCACGCCGCATCTGACTCTTTCGCTGACGCTTCCTTTCGTGATGGGAGCAGCTCGACTTCCACCCACGAGAATCCAGCCCGGAGCCGATCTCGATGCGACATTAGCGTGGCGTTTTCAGCACAAGGCCACAAAAGTTGGCACGCGTTTTGAGAGCACCGCGTTCGCGGGTCTGGTCGCGCCAGGCCCGCAGTCAGGCTACAAAGGTGTGGTTGGCGTTTCCAACGTGCCTGGGGTCATGCTCGGCGCGGTCACGGGCACGGCGTCACGGAGTCACTATCTGTGGCTCGGTGCAACCTTCACGAAATTCTTTGAGCACAACGGCGATCGACGGCCGGACGTGCTTGACTACAGCCTGGTCTACGGATATCGCCCGCCGAAGTGGCGGAGACCACCCGACAAATGGGACTGGCGACTCTTCGGCGAGTTGGTGGGAGAGCGCTCCGAACGATTCATGAACACGGGTTCGATGGTTGCCGGCTCCCAAGCGCATCAGGTCTTCATCGGCCCTTCGGCGCTCGGAATTTATCGCAACTACACGGTAAGCTTCGGGGCGCAGGTGCCGGTCTATCGCGACGTGGGTTCGATGTTCCCGAGGGAACGCGTGCGCTTTGCGGTTAATTTCAGCTATCTGCTTTTCTAGCATTCGCACTAGCATTCACACTAGGACATTAAAAATGAAAAGAATCTCTCTCGCTGCTGTTGCTGCTGCTGCTCTCGGTCTCCGCGTCCGCGGAACTCAGGTCAATCGACATTACGATATTTGGAATGGATTGAGAGGTGTGTGCACACGCCGTGCGCGTGTCATTGAAGTCGGTTTCTGGAGTGGCATCGGTGGACGTGAATCTTGAGAAAGGGCTTGCGTTTGTAAAAATGAAGCCCGGCAACAGCGCAACGCTGAAGCAACTGAACGACGCGATCGCGAAGAACGGGTTCACCATGAAGCAATCCACTGCGACGGTTGCCGGGAAAGTGGCTCTCCCAAACGGCAAGGCGGTGCTGCAAATCTCTGGCTGGAACGACACGCTGGAACTTATTCCCGATTCGTCGGCGGCATCGAGTGCCACTGCTCTCGCCGGAAAATCGGTGGTGGTGGAGGGCACAATTCCCGAAGCAGGGCGCAACTCGCCCGGGTCCATCCGCTATCGGTCAATCAAGGAAGAAGAGCCAAAATGAACGCTCGCGTACGACCAACGAGTGCGCGCTCCGGCGTGCCCAGCTATTTCTCTTTATTCACATCGGTGAGCACACTGCTTTGCTGCGCCCTTCCAGCCCTGCTTGTCCTGTTTGGGCTGGGAGCATCGGTCGCGTCGATGCTCTCATTTTTACCTTGGTTGGTGACCCTCTCACGGCACAAGTTGTGGACGTTCTCGCTCTCCGGCGTGCTGATCGCGTTGAGCTTTGTGAACAGCTATTGGATTGCACCTCGGCTGCAACCGGAGGAATGCAGCCCCGATAATCCGGACGCTTGCTCACAGGCAAGCAGGCTCAGTCGGATCCTGCTGTGGGTTTCGGCGTCGATCTACGCTGTCGGCTTCTTTATTGCGTTTGTGTTGGGTCCAATCCTCGCCCGATTCGACAAAGCATCACAGCCTTAAGGTGACCGTTCAAATATCGCAATCACGCGCAATTTAAAAACGTCCACTTTCAGATCAATTGTGGTTTTGAGATTACGGCTCACTGAAACGACTCACAGAAAGTGAGCGTTGCGGACGTGGAACGGCACTCAAACATTCAAGGTTAAAGAATGCGGAATTGACACTTTGCTCTATAATTGCGCCCACGGAGACCTTTTATAAATGAAACGATCGAGCCCCCAGGTGTTCTGGTGCCTTCCTGTCGCCACTGTCTTTTTCGTCGCAATCTTATTGCTATCCTCGACCCTGGTTCATTCGCAATCCGCTTCCACCACTGGTCGATTAGAGGGAACCATCACCGACCCCTCCGGCGCCGCAGTCCCAGACGCTGACGTCACGATTCGAAATCAAGATACGGGAGCGACCAGCACCGCCCGATCTAGCGCGGAAGGCGAGTTCGTAGCCCTCTATCTTGAGCCCGGCAGCTATGAGGTTTCCATCGAGAAAAGTGGTTTTGGAAAGCTTGTGTTGAAAGACACTGTGGTTACGGTGGGGGGCCGCTCAACTCTTCATCCGCGGCTCTCTGTCGGCAAAATGGACACTACACTCACTGTCACTGCCGAGAGTCCCCTGGTCGACACTGCAGCGTCCTCGCTCGGAACTGTCGTCAACCAGCAAAGTATCGAATCGCTTCCGCTCAATGGACGCAACTTTACCGATTTTGCTCTGTTGACTCCAGGCGCCACGACAGACGGCGATTTCGGCATGATCAGCTTTAATGGAGTCGCCGGAAACTACAACAATTACACCGTCGACGGCGGCAACAACAACAATGCCTTCTTCTCCCAGCAGATCGGGCGGACCAGCATACCGTTTCAATTCAGCGAAGATGTAATTCGCGAGTTCCAGGTCACCAGCACCGGCTTTGAAGCTGAGTTTGGCCAGTCCGGCGGCGGCCTCGTCAATACTGTCACGAAAAGCGGGACAAATCAGGTCCATGGCGATGCCTACTACTACGTCCTCGACTCCGCCTTCAGCGCCAACGACAAGATCAACGAGCAACACGGGATTCCCAAGCCTCATGATCGCAGACAGCAGATCGGCGGTACCATTGGCGGACCGCTCGTCCACGATCGTTTTTTCTATCTCGGAAATTTTGAAACCCAGATCCGTAACGAGCCTCTAACTGTCAATGACGGCCCCGCAGTAAATCAACCTCTTCCGCCCGGCTTCTTCGCCAACAATCCGGGTCTGGCAGCCCAGGTAGCGGCGGCAGCAGGTTCTTTCCCGCGAAGCTTTAATCAGGACACTGCGTTCGGCAAAGTCAACGGTGTTCTTAACGACAAGAACAATCTCAGTGTCACATACAACTACCAGCGCTTCCGCAGTCCGCACGGTTACTTCAATACTCCGACGTCCACCGGCGACGGGCTGTCGCTAACCGACGGCGCGACCAGCCACTTCTTTCAAATCTCGCTGCAGACTGCTTTCACCCCTACGGCGATCAACGAACTTCGCTTTCACTATGGCAGCGACTATCACTTCGACCTACCGGCCACCCCGCCTACCTCACCGGCAGTGACGATCCAGAATCCTGATACTGGCTTTGTTTTTGGCGGGAATCGTTTTCAGCTGGCGAACACCGACCGGCGTTACGAATTCACTGACACCTTCACTAAAATTGTAGGGAAGCACACTTTGAAGGGAGGCGTCGACATCAACCTCAGCCACAATGTTGACTCCTTCGACTACGGCCCGAAAGGCGAGTATCGTTTTGGCAGCCTGGCCGACGTTCCCAGCGGCCATTTCCAACTGTACCTGCAGTCGTTCGGACAATCGACCATTACCCAGAGCTCGCCCACGTATTCATTCTTCGCTCAAGATCAGTATCGCGTAACGCCCCGCCTTACCCTGAACTATGGGGCGCGATATGACTTGCAGGTACTGGCCCAGCCCAAGGTCTGCAATCCGGCATTCCCGCTGACGTGTCATATTCCGTACAGCAAGAACAACGTCGCACCCCGTTTCGGCTTCGCGTATGGTCTCGATGACAAAGGCAGAACTGTGATTCGCGGGTCTTTCGGGTTGTTCTACATTCAGGAAGATCTGTTGGATGTGTCGCAAGCCTTCGCTTCAAACGGCATTACGCGCCCCTTCCTGGTCGTAGCCGGACCAGCTTTCGGCAATCCCAACCCGCTGGTCACGTACCCGGAGAGCCTGACTTCGTTCCCCTCCGGAGCCGGTAGTAACCCGTCGATCGTCGTCTTTTCTCCTAAGTTTAAAAGCCCTTACGTCGAGCAGGGCAATCTCGCGGTGGAGCACCAGTTCGGCACCCATACCGCGCTTAGCGTCGGTTATGTATACAGCCACGGCCTTCGCCTGCTGGGGAATTCCAACGGCGTCACCCGCCAGGCTAACGGCAATTTCGGTTTTGATTTGAACCTGGTCCCGCCCGACCAGCAAGTTGCCTTCGCAGGGGGTATTGGCAATGCTTTTAGTACTGCTACCGTGACCTTGCCCAATGGCAAAACCTACACCACACCGGATTATGGCGCGATCGACGGCTTCCTTAATCCGAACTTTGGACCGATTAATGCCATCGATAACTCAGGCCACTCCGTTTACAACGGCCTTCTGGTTTCCCTGCGTCATAGCTCGCAGCAGTTTCTCACCTCGATCGCTTACACGTTGTCGCATACAATGGACCAGGGCTCGGGGTACCTCAATCAGTTCGATCAGGCCGCACAGCGCGGGCCATCGCAACTCGATCAGACACACCGATTCGTGGCTGCGGGCGTATGGAGGCCGCAATTCCGCGCGCTCAAGAATTTCGAGTTCAGCAGTATCCTGAACCTCGCCAGCGGACGACCTTACACTGCGGTATTCGATACCCCTGAAATCAATTTTTCCATCGTGCCGGGAGAGAAGTTCAACTCGTTCCGCGGCCCGACATTCAAAGATGTCGATCTGAGCGTTTCCCGCGAGTTCCATTTCGGCGAGCGCTGCCAGCTGCGCTTCAGGGCTGAAGCTTTTAACATCTTGAATCATCCCAACTTCCAGCAGAACGTTGTCGACAACGTGCAGTACCAGGTCGTTGTCGATCCCAACGTGCCGAACCCCGTGCCGAATCCGAACAACCCTACCGACCAAATCTGGACCGTGATCCGTAACCCCAACTTCGGCGCGCCGGGAGCTATTGTCCCAAAGTTTGGCTCCCGCAGCTTTCAGTTCTCGACGAAGTTCAGCTTCTAGAGGAATTGTTCGCGCGAAACGTCGGGAGGTAGATCGACATTATTGTGGAGTCGCTTTGCGCTTCAAATGAGCCGTCCTGCTGCCCAAGAATCGCGCCCCGCGGACCAATCACTGAAAACGGCTTCGACGGAACTACCTCGCGCACAATCTTAAGTGGAACCGTATCTTCGAATTCGAAGCTTTCGAGGTGAGAGGACTTCTCGCCGGACGGCGGATTTGACTGGGCTAAAGAGGTAAAAGCCGGCAAAAGGCACAGCGCGATGGCGTACGCAAAGTGCTTCATACCTCTCCTTGATTCATGGATAGATGAGGTGCAGCTTACAGATAAAGTCCGCTGCGCCATCCCGTAGAGTCGGCTCGACCGCGCCTCGTTGGCGTTGAGCCAAACGCCGCATTGAGTTTTTATCGCGAGAACGATAGAGCGATGAAGCGATAGACGAGAACTACAAAAAATGAAATGAAGGACGCGGCGAGGGACACTCGGCGAATGCTACCGCTGCAGCGATTAGGAACCCAGCTTCTTGACTTCTTCGTTGTAGTATTTGCGGTACAGGATCGACCACTCTTCCGAACCTTCGATAATCGTGCGGCGCTGGCTCTCGATTTTTAGCCGGGCCGCCTGGTCGATGCGGGCCTCCTGCACGAGCAACCCTTCTATAATTTTGCGAGCCTCAAGCCGGACGGTATTGCGATCTTCGATGAACTCTACCTCATCCATGTCAGCGACGGCATCGGTGACCACATGAGCGAGTTTATTAACTTTGTCGCGGCTTAGTCGCACTGCTGCAGCATCCTCCAGGTACAGATACTTAGTCTTCCAGATTCGCGAAAGTTACAACCGAGCTAATCTACAGAATGGCCTTGTATTTCTTGGCGAGCTCAGTCTTAACCTTGCGAAACATTTCCTGATAATTCGCACCGCTCTTTTGCATCTCGTCAGAATAAGCTTCAAGAATGACGCGCACCTCATCGTTGATGCGGTCTTCAAGCGCCAGTTCATCGAGCAGCGCAGCGTGCACTTTCTCGGTCAAAGCAGGCATCGCCTTGGTCTGGATGAGACCGCTGGCCACCAGTTTTTTAGATACCTCGCGGGACAGATAGCCCACGTATTCTTTCGAAAAGAGCATGATGGGAACGATGTCGAGTGAAGAAAAAGTTTATCACAGGGTGAGTGCCGTGCAGGTACGGGCGATCAGGCTAGGCAAGTCGCTGCGCCGAAATAGCGATTTGTGTCATGACCGGCAGATTTGGCGGCCAGGTAAAAGAAGCCGTACAATAAAGAGCGCATGTCTCCACATCCGGACGATCTTACGGGCCTGAAAGACGATATGACCGCCTTCATCGAAGGGCTGGGCATGCGTAGATTTTTTGGCTATGTCGAATGCGACGAGGTCCCCAGCGTTTTGTGGGACACGGAGCACAATCCCGATGGCTGGAAGGATTTTGTTGAGCTCGCCAAGGCTACCGGTGCATCGTTTCTAACCATGCACTCTTGGACGCTCGAGCACGAGGAATTCGACCAGTTATCGCAACGGCTGGTAGAAGGCGATTTCAGCAGCGAAGATGATGTCGAAGAGGGGCGGTGGTTGAAGACGTACATCGGCAAAACTGGTTTTGTACAACTCGGATGGGCGTATCAGGGTTGTATGTTCGTTTTTGAAGCTGGTACCGAGTGGTACGGACACTATCAACACCTGCGAGAACTCTCCGACGACGCCGGTGGCTTCATGATCGACGAGCCCGGCTCTGACGAAGAGCGCTAACGCTTCCTACTTTCCATTTGGATTTTGGAGGCGCCGGCATCCCGCCAACTCTCCCGAGAAGTCGCGCCTTCAGCGAGAATCGTCGCAAAATCGCGACGGCGTGGCTACAAGTTTCCCGTACAATACCGGCAACTCAAAGATTGCAACCCACAGATCGCAACTCAAGATCGCAACCTATAAAAATACCAACTCAAGATTGCAACTCATTGTCCCTGCGATGCGATGGATCTCAAAGCCGCTTAACCTTCCAAAGGCCCGACTGTTGGCGGCTTCCCTGCGCGATTCAACTCTTAGAGTTCCCCCGGCATCTCTCGATGTTCTAGCTGACCTGCTGGTCGGTCGTGGGATAGTCGACCCCGAGAACGCGCTCAAGTTTCTTTCTCCATCCATCGCGGATCTTCACGACCCGTTGCAAATGAGCGGCATGAAAGTTGCTCTCGACCGGCTCGAGGCGGCACTTGAACGCAAAGAAAAAATTCTGATCTACGGTGATTACGATGTCGATGGCACGACTGCGATCGTCATCCTCAAAACCGCGATCGAGCTTTGCGGAGGCGCAGCCGACTTTCACGTCCCGCATCGCATCCGTGAAGGTTACGGAATGCGCGATGAAGTGATCGAACGCGCCGCGGCTGACGGCGTCCGGCTGATTATCAGCGTCGACACAGGCATCCGCGACTTCGCCGCGGCTCAGACGGCACGACGCACGGGGATAGACCTGATCGTCACCGACCATCACCTTCCGGGCGTCGATGGCGTTCCGCAGGCGATGGTAGTCGTTAATCCCAATCAAAATGGCTGCAATTATCCCTGCAAACATCTCTGCGGCGCAGGCGTAGCTTTCAAGCTGGCACAGGGGCTGATGCAACGAAGGCTCGATTTCAAAGACCAGTCTCGTCTTGTGATGTCGTTTATGAAAGTCGTAGCGATCGCAACCATCGCCGATGCCGTGCCCCTGCTTGGAGAAAATCGCGTTTTCGCGAAACTGGGACTGCAAGGCCTGCGGCGTCCGGTCAATGTCGGCCTGCGCGCCCTGCTCGAAGTCGCCAAACTCGGTGACGGGCGGACACTGTCGTCCACCGAGGTAGCCTTCCGCATCGCGCCGCGACTCAATGCCGCCGGCCGCATGGACGTCGCGCGCGATGTAGTCGATCTATTTAACGAGAAAGATACCGGTCGAGCCCGGGCGATGGCGGAACGCCTCGATAAGTTAAACGCCGAACGTCAGGAAGAAGAGCGTCGCATCATGGACAGCATCGAGCAGCGCCTTGAGGCCGAACCAGCATTGCGCGATGCCTACTGTATTGTGCTCGACGGAGAAGGCTGGCATCGCGGCGTAATTGGCATCACTGCGTCGCGCGTTGTCGAACGCCATAGTCGTCCAACGCTCATCATCTCGCGTGAGGGCGACGAAGCGCACGGCTCGGGGCGATCGATTCACTCGTTTCATTTATTGCAAGCGATAGAGTCATGTCCAGAATTGTTCTTGCGCTACGGCGGACACGCTCACGCCGTTGGTTTTGCCCTTCCCAGCGCAAATGTCGAAAAGCTGCGTCATCACCTGGATGGCTACGCGCGATCTCGCCTGACCCTCGCCGATTTCGAGCCGCAACTCGAATTTGATCGCGAATTGCCGCTGCGGGAGGTTACACCGGAGTTGCGCCGATCGCTGCTCTTGCTCGAGCCTTTCGGCATGGGCAACGACGAACCTGTTTTCACGGCTCGCGGGGTCAGGTTGATGGCTCCTCCGCAAACAGTCAAAGATAAGCACGTGAGGCTGCGAGTGGCGCATGCGAGTAGCGCGGCTGCAACATCCGGCGGAGATTACACCCCGCGTTGCCATCCCGATTCGTCAGCGCTCTCAAAAGAGCATGCGGTGGCAACTGTTGAAGCTCCCTCATGGCGCGACAACCTCACCTTCAAGGCCATGGGTTGGCGCCTGCGCGAAACGTGCGATCAGCAGCAACTCTTGGCTGGCGATCGGCTTGACATAGCATTCTCGGTTGAGATGAACGACCATCCCGACTTTGGCGGTTTGGAGTTATGCCTTCAGGATGTTTTCCGCAGTCGATAGTTCGTCCACTCCTGGTAGCTTAAAATTGTTTTTTGACAAGAAGACGCAGTGGTTCTATAGTGCCGGGGTCATGAGCGAAACCTTTTTCTGCAATAAGTGCGGAGCGCAGAATGCCGCCGGAGCTCAGTTCTGCAGTCGCTGCGGCTCTCCGACGAATGCGGGTGCGCCACTCGATTCAGCTTCTACCCCAGCATCCACCTTCGCCAGCCCAGGAATAGGCAACCCAGGAATAGGCAATCCAGTTCCCGCGCCCGCGGCGTCCTATTCCGCTCCGCCCACTCAATATGCAGCTTATTCGGCGGTCGGCGTCGGCTACGGCGGATTTTGGATCCGAGTTGTAGCTGCGATTATCGACTCAGTGATCTTGCGTGTCGTTGTTGCTCCAATCGGGCTCATCTTCGGCGGGATCGGGTTCGCTAGCCGAATGTCTGGACTTCCACATCGCGGCCTCGCGATACTCGGAGGCGGATTGACCTCTATTTTCCTGCTCTTCGGTTCCTGGCTCTACTCGGCGCTCATGGAAAGCTCGTCCTACCAGGCCACACTCGGCAAAATGATTCTCGGCATGAAAGTTACCGATCTCGCAGGAAA
>JANYKL010000062.1 GCA_025361625.1 Acidobacteriaceae bacterium | reverse complement strand
CAAAGAAGGAATGTGGGCTGACATCGTCCTGGCGCTGCAACAGCCTTGGGTGGCCGTGGACAATGATTCGTCTGGCACGTCTCCGGAGGGTGTTCTCGGCGAAGAGCATCCGCATCCGCGGGCTTATGGTACGTTTCCTCGCATCTTGCGCAAATATGTACGCGAAGAAAAGAAGCTGACATTGGAAGATGCAATTCGAAAGTTTACTTCGCTTCCGGCGCAACGGATGCGGCTCACCGAGCGCGGCGTTCTCAAAGAAGGAATGTGGGCTGACATCGTCGTTTTCGATCCCAATACAGTGCGGGACGTCGCCACCTTCGATGATCCCAATCACCTCTCGGAAGGCATGAACTTCGTGCTGGTCAATGGAACTCTTGTAATCGATGGCGGCAGAATGACCGCGGCATTGCCAGGGAAAGTCCTGCGCGGCTCGGGTTATCAACCGTGAACAGCAACTGTTTTTGTTGAAGGGCCGCGACGGGCAAGCCCAATCTCATCGTTGAATTTGTGAGGGGGGTGCCTTCACGTCAGCGTCAGTGCGCTTCACTTCCGGTGCTGAGGTTCCTGTCTGCGCTATGCGAGGCTCGGCCAGCGAACCCGTAATAGACCACGATCGTTCGCTGTCATTTTCAAGCGTGAAATTTAAATCGTGCGTCGACGCGGCCGCCCCATGCACCTTGTAAGTGCCGGCCTGCGATTCCAATGTCGCGTCTGAAAGACGCCACTGGCCTGCGTTGAGATTCAGCTCCCCGAAGAAGCGGTGCACTTGCATGGGCTGCGCCGTATCGGGTAGATCGATATGAAGCAGGCTACCGTCGCGCATCACAAATTTTAACTTACCATCTGAGTTGCGTAGCATGTCGCGCACATCAGCACCGCTAAAAAAATATGTACCGTCGGCAGCTCCCGAGATCCATGAATCATTCATCGCCGCGCTTAGCTGGTCTAGCGAAATGTTAGTAAGAGTTCCTGTTCCGCGGAACTTTGGTGCGGATGCCGTAGCTGGAGAAGTGAGGTCGATGACCCAGTCCCCACGATGTGTGCCCTGCAACAGATCTCCGCGGAGCGCCGTAAGATTTAGCCTTCCCCGTTGTAACTTCAGAGTGGTCGAAACCCGAGTCATCGTCACTCGGTCGATAGAAAATCGCGCGACTCGCAAATTGCCTTGTACTCCCATCCTAAGAAGCGGCGAGTCATCAATCATTGCGCCGGTCGCATTGTCCGCAGTTACATCCAGAACCTGATACCAAGGCCGCTTTGACAACTGCCGTGGAAACCATTCAGTGAGAGTAGCTTTTGACAAGCTATCTGCGCTGAGATCGAATTGGAATGGACATTCCGCGGATGTTGGTTCCGGACTCTGACCCAGCGAATTAGCACTTGGAGCCATCGGCATGCAATGCCGTGCTACCCAGACACGGCCTGCGAAGTGCGTGCTCCCGATGTGCGCAGCAATCTTTTGTAGAGTAAGTGCATCTGCTTCGATCGATGCGGTTGCCGACTCGATCTCGAGCGGAGTCGTCATCCAACGCACTTGTGCATGTACATTCCGCAACTGCACGCTGCCGCTCGGTATCGGAGCTGGAAATCCCTGCCAACGTCCCGCGACGCCGACATCTAATTTGGCAATCCCTTCTGCTGTTGGGCGGGTTCCTGGAATTCCCAACATATCTTCCAGGCTAAATACATCTAGCAGCCTGGAGTCTCCTCGAAGAAAGAATTGATACCCATCGGCTGAAATCGAACCGGCAAGAATGAGCGGAGCGGAAGAATTGATCGCCAGGGTAGCAGGCCCAATTCTCAGGCCGGAGCGGGAGATGACCGCGTCAATTCGTGCTCGAGCGTTTTCATTGCAGCCTGAAAATTCGAACGGTATCGAACTGAGTGCGATTTGATTGCTGGCAGACACCGCCGAATTTCTTGGACGTAGCCTGGGTGAAGAAAGGCCCACTTTCGTTGCTGTGCCCGTGCCGTTACAAGTCTGAACGACACGACTCGAAGTGCCGCGTTGAGAAGATCTGACAAATCTTGCCCCGTGGAACACGCCATTGAACGCTCCACTCGAACTCAGTTCTGCAGGGACATACCTCTTCGACTGTCGCAAAAGATGCAGTATCGACGCCACTGGTACATCTTCGGCGGCGAGGGTCAGATCATAAATGGGATTTCGCATCATACTCGCGACCGCGCCAACGCTGCCGCTGATTCGAATCTTGCCTGTGCTGATCGGCGATTCACAAAGCAAATCTGAGATCGTTCCTGTAGAAAAGTTGTACTGAGCGCCACATTTTGCCGCCAGCCGAACTTCATCGCGCACCGCAATATCGTAGCGGTGAAAAGCATCGATCCGAGCGTCGCTCTGCACCACCAAAGCCGCGGGAGTTCCGAAAACTTTTGCCGAGAAACTCACCGCACCGCGCCAGCCTCGATCGTTGCCACTGAATAGTTTGGTGATTTGACCAAGTTGCCCGTTTTGCCATCGCAGGGAGAACTGCATAGGCGTCGATTGCAAATTCGGCGCCCGTTGCCACCTTCCGTCAATCGTCACAATTCCCGTGTCAGTGAGATTGAACTCGGTGCGGACGGGCGCAGCCTTGACGCGCGCGCTCCATGAATTCTCCGCATCCTGCCAGAAAGCCAGGTCGGCATCCATAAGCGCATAAGACTTTTTGATGGCTCCTACTTTGAAATTTACGCGCGCATGTGAGGCCTCGAGATAGGGAAACACCGGCCGCCGCTCAAATGCTCGCCTGTCGGTAGGAGTCGCTGGGATTTGCGCGTTGTGTTCTAAAAGCCCGGTGAAGTTCCAGCGCCCCTGCTCGTTGCGAACCAGATTGATGCTCGGATAACTGGCGCTCAAACTGGCAATGACGAGCTGACCGTAAAACAACGATCGCACTCGAATGGCGGCTGAGACATTTCCCGCGCTTATCAGGGGCTCGGCATTGAACTCGGGGTCATCGTAAATAATTAACCCTTCGAGGTCGAAACCTGGACGCGGCAAAATATGAAGATGCACGCTGTCGATTGAGACCCGCCGCCCAACGGCGTTTCCAATCGATACGGCAATTTTGTTTCGCAAGCGCGACACACCGGGCCGGAAGAGGAAAAGTCCGAGCAGTCCAATCGCAATCAAGGCGGCAACCCGTTTAGACCGCGACAACTTCACTTCACGATCCTGAGCGTGCGCGACCAGCGAGTCTGATCAAAGAAATGGATAATGGTGTGCGCCAGAAATCCGATTCGGTCGGCGGCGCTTCGCATCAAGTATTGGTCATCCGGAGTTTCGAACGACCAATATACAAGCAGTGGCCGGCCGATGACGTTGCCACGCGGAATGAAGCCCCAGTAGCGGCTATCTTTGCTGTTATCTCGATTATCGCCCATGCCAAAGTAGCTGTTTGGTGGAACTACAATGTCTTCGCCTTGAACGAAGCTTGTCATCGTCTGCATCCAGTCTTCGCTTGTCACTCCATACCTGCCGTCGGCGGGAATTGAAGGGAAGTTATCGCGATATGGATCGTAATTCCCCCGCTTGTGAAGGATATAGGGTTCGTTCAGCTTCTCGCCGTTGCGGTAGACCTGGCCTTCGCGTAAGTGAATGCGATCTCCCGGAATGCCGACGATGCGCTTGACGATGAACAATCCCTTCTCTTCAGGGGAAAGAAATACGACGATATCGCCGCGGCGAATGTCGCGGTAAGGAACCAGTGGTCCCATCCAGCGGCTGGGCGGAGAAAATTGCACTCGATTGACAAAAAGATGATCTCCTATTAAAAGCGTATCTTCCATCGAGCCCGAGGGGATTTCGAACGCTTGCACAACGAACGTGATGATGAAGAGTCCGACGACGAGCACACCCGCCAGAGACGCCAGAAACTCTACCGGGGTTTCGCGTGGATGATCATCCGCGACCGTCTCAAATTTTGCAGGGTTGGGCACTACGTTACTTACTCCAGATAATTATTGGACAAGCCTGAATGTCCGTGACCAGCGCGTCTCATCGAAGAAATGGATAATAATGTGTGCGACAAACCCGATCCGGTCCCCAATCCCACGCATCTCGTACTGATTGGCTGGCGTAATAAACGACCAATAGATGAACATCGGCCGCCCAATCACGTTTTTCTGAGGGATGAATCCCCAGTACCGGCTGTCATAACTTACGTCGCGATTGTCTCCCATCGCGAAGTAACTCGCCGCGGGGACAACGATGTCTCCATCTTGAATATGCGAGGGCAATTCCTGTTTCCATTCTTCATTCCTGACCGAGTAGTCAGGTTCGACAGCAGGGAAATTATCGCGATACGGGCTGTAATCACCCATCTTGTGCCGGGCATAGGGCTCGACCAGTTTTTCTCCATTGCGGTAAACAACTCCATCGCGAAGGTGGATGCGATCTCCTGGAACGCCGATGATGCGCTTGACCACAAATAATCCCTGCTCCTCGGGCGACAGAAACACGACGATGTCGCTACGGCGAATATTGCGATAGGGGAGCAACGGGCCCGTCCACTTGGTCGGGGACGCGAATTGCTCGCGATTGACGAATACGTGATCGCCGATCAGCAGCGTGTCTTCCATCGAACTGGAAGGGATTTCGAAGGCCTGCAATACAAACGTGATGATGAAGAGCCCAGTGACCAGCACTCCCGCCAGCGAGGCGAGAAATTCAACCGTTGTCTCGCGAGGCCTTTCATCGGCCTGACTTTCTTCAACCAGAACCGCACTTTCTTTTTTCGGCAAGCCGGCATTCCTTTCGGGCTTTCGCACATCTTAAATAGGGGCGCGTCAATATGCTCTAGCGAACCAATCTGAACGTGCGCTCCCAACGTGTTACTTGCAAAACATGCGTCACCGCGTAGGCAAGGTGATAAAGTCTATCACCCACGGTTGGAGCGCCCGAGAGGTCGTTCGTGAGGCTGATCGACGACCAGTAGATCATGAGAGGCCGTCCGATTATATTTTCCCGTGGCACAAATCCCCAGTAGCGGCTGTCCTCGCTGTCATCGCGATTGTCGCCAAGAACAAAGTAGTGGTCGGACGGAATGATCAACTGGTGATTCTCCACCAGTTTCGGCATTTCCTTCCACCACCTCGCGTTAACTCCGTAGTCGGGCGAATCGGTCTGCGGAAAATCGTCGCGATACAAATTTCGCGTCGGATTGATGAACTGCACGTATGGCTCGCTCACCAGATTTCCATTCACGTAAACGCGCTTGTTGATGAGGCGAAGGCGGTCGCCCGGTAATGCCACAACTCGCTTCACAAAATCTTGTGCCGGATTAATCGGATAGTGGAAGACAATGACGTCGCCCCGATTCACGTTGCGATATGGAAGAATCTTGTTCCATCCGTTTGTTCCGCCATAACAGAACTTGTCAACCAGCAGATAATCTCCGGTCAAGAGTGTCTGCTCCATCGATTCTGAGGGGATAGTGAAGGCCTGGAGCAGAAAAGTAACGACAAAGACAGCGATTACCACCGTCCCAGCGACCGATTGAACGGTCGACGGCCAATCGCCATCGGTCATTTTCTCGCTCAAGGACATAAAGAACAACGTGAGTGCGAATTTAGGACGCTGGACTTGGGCGCTGAGTGGGTTCCAATTCGTCGTCCTTCACCTTAGAGTGACGCGACTCAGGCAACGCAGTGAGATGCTCTAACACTTGCCGGGCTGCGTCTTGCTCAGCGCGTTTTTTGGTTGCTCCCTGCGCGCGGCCCACACACTGTTCCATCTCGGGCAACGGAACGCGGATTTCCACCGTAAATAACTTCTTGTGCTCCGGCCCCTCTTCTTTCACTAACACGTAGACGGGCTGCGGACCACCGCGAGCCTGAAGAGTTTCCTGTAGCGCCGATTTAAAGTCCATGACCGGTATGTCGCTCGTCTCCAGATTCATTTGCGCCAACTCCGGTTCAACGATCACGCGAACGATAAAGTCTCGCGCCACCGGCCAGCCTCCATCAAGGTAAAGCGCGGCCAGCACCGCTTCCAGGGCGTCAACCAGCAAGCTAGCCTTCCTTCTTCCGCCGCTCTTTTCTTCGCCGCGGCCGATCCGCATATAGTGGCCGATCTCCAATTGCTCAGCAACTCTTAGAAGATGGCGTTGGCCGACGAGATGAGCGCGAAGCTTAGACAAGTGGCCTTCGTGAAAAGCAGGGAACCGCTGGAACAAGGTCTCGCTCGTCGCAAGTCCGAGTACGGCGTCGCCGAGGAATTCGAGCATCTCATTATCGCCAATGAAGGCGGCGTTTCCCGAAGAATTGGCGGCAAGATTGTTCGCTTCAATTTCTCGCGCTTGCGAACTGTGGGTCAAAGCCTGCTCCAGCAACTCTGGTCGCTGAAAGGCGTGTCCGAGCACGTCTTGCAGCGCCGTTATTTCTTGAGATTTCATTTCAAATTTATTTTCAAATTTAATAGTTAAGCCCAATCTCTCCTTTTGAACGGCGAGAGATGGGGGAAACCCCGTCTCTACGGCGAGGCTTGGTCTAGTTCTGTGGAGGAGTCTGCGACGGCGCCGCTGCCGGCGCCGCGCCGCCGGTTAACTGCTGCAAGCGATCGCGCTCGTGGCGCGCCGGCGTCCCGATCGGCGTATTATCCTGCGTCATTTCCACCGCCCGGTTTGCCACCTTCAGCGCTTCGGGATACTTCTGTTCCTTATCCAATGTCAGCGCTAGTCGCAGAACAACTACCTTGTCGGGGTCGCTCGGATAAACGTCGATCGATTTCTGCAAGTTCTGTTCTGCCGACGGATAATTTTCCTTTTTGAAGTCAATCGTTCCGATGATCGAATAGGCCTGCGAACGCATCATCGATTTGTACGCGTCGATCTTGTCCTGTGGAGTTCCCTGCGGCACCTGAACATCAGTGTCGATCGTCTGTGTGGCTTTTTGTGCCATCGCAGTCGCTTCGGAAAACTTTTGATCTTTGTCGATATCGGTTTCGCGCGTTCTCTCAGCCACTACTTCCGCGACAATGACAAGAGCCTCGGGATCATCCGCGTCGAAGCCCAAAACTTTTCGTCCCATGGCTTCCGTTTTTTCCGTGTTGTTCGCATTTTGGTAGAGGCGCATGGCGTTCTTGTAAAGAAGGTTGCGCAATTCGCTGTCTGGAAACTTGGTGGCAAAGTCGTCTGCCGCTTTCTCAAGCGTTGCGGGATCGGTGCTGGCCGCCGCCGCCTTGTAAGCATCGAATTCTGGCTGAGTCTTTGCCTGCGGGGGGCGCTTACCAAGAGGCGCGACGGAGGTTCCTCCGGGCGTTGTTGTTTGCGCCGCACCTTGGGCGGGCGTGGACTGAGTGGGCGTGGATTGACCAGGCGCCGACTGACCAGGCGCCGACTGACCCGATGCCGATTGTCCCGAAGCAGCCGGAGTTTGTTTCGTTGTTTGCGCGCCTGCTCCCGCTCCGATGGCCAAAATCACTACTCCCAAAAAAACCGCTGCTCGCTTCATGCTGTCTCCCGTACTCAAAATTTATTTATGGAATGTTTTGGCCTACAACACGCCTCGCCCCGCACCCATAGGCACTGAGTATTTTAACCTTTTTCGCGGCACCCACTGGCTTACTCTGGCTGCTTGGCGACCGGAGGCTCGTATGGCTCCTGCAGCCCCCGCTCCGCCGCCTGCTTTGCCTCGGGAGGCGTACCACCCGCGACATTCAGCGCGGCACGGTATTGGTCCATCGCGGCGAAACGGTCTTCCTTGAGATCGAAAATACGGCCAAGATAGATGTGAGACCATGCAATTACCTTCGGCTCATGTGCCGCTTGCAGCGCCTTTTCGAAAAAATTACGAGCTCCATCCATGTCGCGATTAGCGGTAGCGACTTCGGCAAGAATGAAAAGAGCGCGCCCCGAATCTTCTCTTTGTTCGTCGAGCGCCTGTTGCGCCAGCTTTTGCGCGGTCTCCGCATCCCCCGCCGCAAGTCGGCGCTCGGCGTTCAACAGTAAGTGTTCGTCCTTGCGTCCCGCTAGATGCAGCAACTCAGGCGCCGCCTCGCCTGAAAATTCGATTGCCGACGCTCGCTTCATCTCTCTACCAACATCAATCGAACTCACCATACTGGGATAGGCGTCGCGCATTCCTGTTGGCTCTTTCTCAAACCTCGCGAGCGAATCATAAAAATAACGCGTCAATACGTAGCCTTGCTTGTCGTCGTCCTCAATTGCTTTCGCCCGGTCCACTTCCGGAATCTTCGAGAGCCGCTCTTCAATCGCTCGCACGAGGCACTCGGTCACCAACAGTGAAATGTTGGTCTTGAAGGGTTCGTCCATCGGAGCCATTTTCACGTCGTTCAGCAACGGTTCGAGGCGTCTGAAACTGCCTCCGGCCTTCAGCGCCAGCGGATCGAGAAGATAGTGGAGATAAGTGTGGCGAATTTGCTGCATCTTGACCGCTGTCGTCGAGCTCGGCGAAATCACAACGTAATAGCTTGAGGCATAGTTGCGGGCGTTAGTCTGGCTCGGGGCGCCCATCGCATCGAGGTAGACCGTAAATTGCCGTCCAAGATAACCCATTGACGGCATCTTCAAATAAATTTCCGTATCGAACGTCATCTTCGAAAGCGAAGTGTGATAGACGTCGCTTAACTCCGCATAGCGGACCCGGTGCTTCTGCCAGATGGCATGCAGATTTATCTTCTGATAGAAGGCCTGCAATAACGGCGCGATGTCAGCCAGCGCGCTGGCATCCGGAGGTAATTCAGCCAACTTACCTTTCGCGGCGAAAGCGGGCGGTTCGTCCAGGTAGAGTGCCAGCGAAATATATTGCGAAAGGTCCCGCGAAGGGTCGGGCGATTGGTGCTGCCGGTAGAAAGCGCACAACGGAGCCACAACCTCCTGGGCGCCCGCGGTATTCTCAACTGCCTTTGCGACCTCAGCTCTGATCTGCTGTCGAAGCGGGTCCGACGTATTCAACTCCTGGTCGTACCCGCAGGTATTGATTGCGGTCAACAATGAGAAGAGTGTTTCGCTCGTTTCCAAGGACACTTGCGGGGCGGTTTGCGCCCCGGCGGGAGCTAGCGCGAGAAGCAAGCCAAAGCCGGCACCTAAAGCGAACCGAACCATTCCGTGTTGCTTTAAAGCCCTTCGTTTAAAAGAAGGCAGATTAGAAGACAGATTAAAAGACATATTAGAAGACATCGATAAACAAATGGATGGGGCTATCAATCAGTGTACGAACTGAGGAATTGGCGGTCAAACCGGCACGGGCCGTTCTGGCCTCGCCACTCATTGCAGTCGAGACGAGTCGCAATCCGAGCCGGAGATGATTGCGCCGGGCAGGGCCTGGTGGGGATGGTGGAAATCGCGCTGGCTAACCTTTTACGCTTACTTTTGAGAACGACAGTACCGCCGTGCCAGCCGTGGGTCGTCCCATCGACAACGCCGGACGGAATGTGGTGAAGATCAACAAGTTCTTCAGCTCTGGCAATACAGCCCGCGCGTCGTCGGGTTGCGACAGGATGCGGTAGTCTTCGACACGGCCGTTCGCGTCGACGTAAGCCTCGACCACGACCGCATCATCTCCCATGTTGCCCAGTGTCATGCCAAAGGCCGACTCCTCAAGTTGTGGTCCCGTGTAGAGCGTCAACGGCACGTCGACGCTGCTGGCCCGCAGTTCAGCGGGCAAGGTAAAGAATCCGAGAAGCAATCCAAAAAACAGAACAGCGCTTGCAAGTCCGGCGGTAGCTGGAACCATAAAAGCGCGCACTGCATTCTCCACTCGAACTGTGAAGCCTTCGAATCGCGAGCGCTTCTTGCGCGCAGCCTCACGGGAGATCGCAACCCGAAGCTTGAGCGCCAGATCGACTGGAGGACGCTTTGGCCCAAGACTGGCTAATACTTCCTGCGTCCGCTGAGCCGCCGCATACTCATGACGGCAGGTGACGCACCCCTCGACATGACGATTCACCAAACGCATCTCGGAGCCGCTTACCCGGCCATCCAGATAGGCAGAGAACAGCTTCTTCGCATCACTGCAACGGATCTCGCCGGCCTTCTGCGACAATGTTTTTTCGGCGAAGGTCTTTCCCATGAAGGTCAAGATGTTGCCTCTAGCTTGCCGCCACGGCACGCCTGTTCCCGCGTCTTTTCTTCTTGAGCACGATCGGGTGCAGGAGGAATCAGCCCCAATTCGAATGCCACATCACGCGCATACGCCGTTAGCTTGCGCCGTAAGGCGTCGCGCCCCCGGGTGATGCGGGATTTCACCGTGCCCAATGAAATTGAGAGCACGTCAGCAATTTCTTCATACGACATTTCTTCGATATCGCGAAGAATCAGAGCAGTCCGATAAGGCTCACCAACCTGCCGAAGCGCATTTTCGACTGCGATTCGAACTTCCGCGTGAGCGAACTTTTCGAGCGGAGACTCGCCGCGATCCAAGAGCCGTTCTTCTCCCCAAGTTTCGTTCTCTCCCCTTGCGATTGAATCAATCGGCGTTTCCTGGGCTTTGTGCCGAAACCACCAGCGTCTGCGATTCGCCGCCTCGTGGAGGGCGATGCGGTAAATCCAGGTTTTTAGACTGGACTCGCCGTGAAAATTCTTCATGCCGCGAAACACTTTTATAAAAACTTCCTGGGTAGTATCCGCGGCGTCGGCTGGGTCGTGGACTATGCGGTAAACGAGTCCGTAAATCGGCTGATGATATTGCCCGATGAGCCAGGAGTAGGCTTCTTCGGAGCCCGCCTTCAGTTCGGCAATAACCGCTGACTCTGCCGTCCGAACTCCAATAGCGCTGGCTAGATCGGCCAATGTAGTAGCTCCCGCCATGTTGGCGTCGCTCCCAATTATAGAGTTAGTTCGTCCCGGGCGAAATCTTTAATTCCAGTGGCCAATAGCCAGGCACCGCTCAAGGCTTACTTAATTAGACTCCGAGGTAACCGGGAGAGTTCCCGCTTGATTACCATTAGGGGCTGGTTCGCCTCTTTGTTTCGGACGGTGGACGGTTCCGAAACAGAGCTTTGATAGCTGGTGTCGATTCAATAGCGTATATTCTCGCGGTCCGGGGTCTTACTGCGGAGGTTTAGCTGAATTCGGGGCCGCCGGGTCGGCCACAGGGGCCGGCTTTGGCTTGGCTGTCTTCCTTTTGGTGGCCGGCTTCTTAACCGGTTCAGTATCGTCGACGACATTCTTCTTCGGTGGCGTAGGAGGCCCAGCCGCCAAAGTTTTGACCTGGATCCGCAAACGCTTAATCTCTTCCTCCCTGGCGGAAGTTAATTTTTGTACCCGCTCCCCAAGAGTTCGTCGGGCATTCTCCAGCGAGCTCATGTCGTTGCTCAGACTTTGGAATTCGTCTTTCGAACCGAATGCGCCGGCCGATTCCACGACCGAACCGAACACGTCATAAAGCGCGTCGAGATTGCGGTACAGCCTGAAGCTTAATCCCACGTCGTCGGGTGCAGTATTCAACTGAGTAATGACTTCGGGGAGCGCGGTTTGCAGGTTGCGCTTCAAAGACTCAACGTTATTTTGCGTCTGCCGTTTCGTGGAGCCGTCCGTCTTCCATTTCTCAACCCGTGCCTTTTGCAGATCAGCCTGCATGCTCTGCGCGGTGTTTTGCAGTTCCGTAAGAATGCCGCTCAACTCATTCACCGATGAATAAGCGACGGGAGGCGCATCCGTTGTTTGTGCCCCCACAAACGAAGTTGAAAGCGCGAGCGCGCCGCTGAACAGCAAAGAACGAAGCAAATTGAATTGCACCTTCGACATGTTTAGGTCCCTGAATTTTGAACAAGTTTATCCTAGACGATAGCGAATCTCTGCGTCGAGCATGCAAGTTGCCCGCGCGATGCGTGCGGCTCAGTTTGACGGCACGGCAAAGCTAAGCGAGAATTGAAGAACAGCAATTGACTTAACCAAGCGTCTTCACACAAGTGGGCCTGTGGCGCAGCTGGGAGCGCGCTTCCATGGCATGGAAGAGGTCGTCGGTTCGATCCCGACCAGGTCCACCAAGATTTCCCGCTCCTACTCTTTTTCCGCCTTTTCTCGATCCGCAAATTGAATTTGTAGATAAGGAGAGTCAGAGTGCGCTGGCTCTTCACGACGATCACCTGGTCGGCCTTCGT
>JANYKL010000016.1 GCA_025361625.1 Acidobacteriaceae bacterium | reverse complement strand
CCCTAACCAGCCGCAGTTTTGAACGCACGCCGCAAAGAGTCGAGCGCGGCCGCTATATTGTTACGTCGATGAGCGGCTGCCTCTTTTGCCACTCCGATCATGATTTTTCTTCTCCCGGATTGCCGATCCGCGCTGGGATGGAAGGAGCTGGCGCCATATTGCCTGAGCAGGGTTTGCCTGGGCGCATCGTAGCGCCGAATCTCACGCCCGATCCTGAAACAGGCATCGGTAACTGGACGGACGACCAACTCGCCCGAGCGATTCGCGAGGGCATCGGCCATGATGGCCGCACACTCTTCCCTATAATGCCCTACTCCCATTTTCGCAATATGTCGGATGAGGATCTAGCGTCGGTTATCGCCTATCTTCGGTCGAGGCCAGGGGTGCGGAATGTGTTGCCGAAGACCGAGATTATTTTTCCGGTGAAGTATTTAATCAATAGCGAGCCCCAACCAATCACCTCTCCCGTCATTCGCTCGGAGAGCACTGATCCGGTGAAGCGGGGGGAATATCTGGTAACAATGGGACTTTGTTCAGATTGCCATACGCCGTCGAGTCGCGGGCAGGCCACTCCCGGCATGGACTTTTCCGGTGGGAATGTCATAGCAGGTCCCTGGGGGAGCCCGGCCAGCGCCAACATTACTCCCGATGCTACCGGCATCCCCTACTATGACGAGAAGTTATTTATCAACGTGTTGCGCACCGGATCGGTGCGCGCGCGAACGCTCAATCCGATCATGCCCGTGTCAATTTTCAAGGGTCTCACCGACTCAGACTTGAAGGATATATTTGCCTATTTGAAAACCATCAAGCCGGTGAAGCATCTGGTGGATAACACAGAGGCGGTTGGGCTCTGCAAAGTCTGCAGACAAAAGCACGCCGGGGGCGCAATGAATTGAAGGTGTAGCCCGCTTATTTTCTGCGCCTTGAAGTTATTTGAAAAGAAGTAAAGATTAGAGTTTTAAGTTGCGCAGGCGCAGTGAGTTCGTAATGACTGACACAGAACTTAAGCTCATTGCGGCGGCCGCCCAGATCGGGCTTAGGAGCAAGCCAAAGACTGGATACAAAACTCCCGCCGCAAGGGGCACACCGATCGAATTATAGAGAAACGCGAAAAATAAATTTTGCCGGATGTTGCGCATCGTTGCCTGGCTTAATTTTCTCGCGCGCAAAATTCCCTCAATATCTCCTTTAAGCAAGGTCATTCCGGAGCTTTCGATTGCAACGTCGGTCCCAGTTCCCATGGCGATACCGATGTTGGCCTGCGCGAGCGCAGGCGCATCGTTGATTCCGTCTCCGGCCATTGCTACGATGTGACCTTCTTTCTGAAGGCTCCTCACTATCTCCGCCTTCTGCGCGGGTAAAACTTCCGCTTTGTAGTCGTCGATGCCAAGGCTCCGCGCGATATTCTGGGCAACGGCTTGGTTGTCTCCGGTCAACATCACCACGCGAACTCCCTGAGCTCTGAGCGCACTCACCGCGCTTGCTGAAGACTGCTTCACGGGATCAGCCACCGCGATGAAGCCGACATAATTCTTGTCCACCGACACGAATATGCTGGAGGAAATATCAGCCATCGATCCTCCGTCCTTTTGCTTGACAGAGAAGCCTCGCGACTCCCGCATCAACGCTGCGTTGCCAACCGCAATCTGCTTCCCTTCAATCACCCCGCGCAGGCCTTGCCCAGGGATGGATTCAAAGTTCGAGGCCTCGCTTAGTATCAGCTTCCTCTCGTTTGCTTTCGCAACTATAGCGAGTCCAAGTGGATGCTCACTGGCTCGCTCGAGGCTTGCGGCCAGTCGCAGCAGTTCGTCTTCTGAAACATTTGATTGCTCCGCCGGCAAAATCGACGTCACCTTGGGCTTGCCTTCCGTCAATGTTCCAGTTTTGTCGAAGACTAGAGTGTCGACCTTCTCAAATATTTCGAGTGCCTCCGCGTTTTTAATGAGAACGCCCGCGCGCGCTCCTCGCCCGGTGCCCACCATGATCGCCATCGGCGTCGCTAATCCTAGAGCACAGGGGCAGGCAATGATCAGCACGGCGACGGCGTTGACCAGAGCGTGCGCGAATCGAGGGTCGGGGCCGATGCTCATCCACGCTATAAAGGTGCCGACGGCAACGGCAATGACCGAGGGCACGAACCATCCAGCTACTTTGTCGGCCAAGCGCTGAATCGGGGCGCGCGTACGTTGCGCCTGACTTACCATCTTCACGATCTGTGCAAGCATGGTCGCACTGCCGACGCGTTCTGCTCGCATGATGAGCGACCCGTTGCCGTTCACGGTCGCTCCGATCAAGCGCGAGGTTGGCGATTTGTGTACGGGCACAGATTCGCCCGTAATCATCGATTCATCGACTGTGCTCATGCCGTCGACGACCACACCATCTACGGGAATTTTTTCACCGGGACGAACTCTAAGCAAGTTGCCAAGCTTCACCTGGTCGAGCGGAACATCGCGTTCTTCGTTTCCTTCACCGCCATCCTTGCCCTCGCCGTTTCGAATGATGAGGCGAGCCATCTTGGGACTGAGGTCAAGCAGGGCGCGGATGGCGCTCGAAGTCTTGCTTCGCGCACGGAGTTCTAGCACTTGCCCGAGCAGTACCAAGGTTACGATTGCGGCGGCGGCTTCGAAGTAAACGTCGGGTCGCCCTCCCATCGCACTCATTCCAGGTCTTGACACAAATGATGCCGGAACAACTTTTGGGAAAACGGTTGCGACTACGCTGAACAGGTAGGCGGCGCCCGTGCCGATCGCGATCAGCGTGAACATGTTGGTGCTGCGGTTTTTAAGAGAAGCCCATCCGCGAACAAAGAACGGCCAGCCCGCCCATAACACCACTGGCGTCGCGAGCAACAGTTCTATCCACAGCAGCGCCGCTGCATTGCGCGTTAACGTTGAAGTAAGCAGGCCTGGGGCAAGCATGCTTCCCATGGAGATCGCAAGCAGCGGAGCAGTCAGAACCGTGCTAATCCAAAACCGGCGCGTCATGTCACGCAATTCTGAATTATCTTCTTCGATTGCCACAGTGCGGGGCTCGAGAGCCATTCCGCAGATCGGGCAACTGCCAGGCTCGGAGCGTGCCACCTCCGGATGCATGGGGCAGGTGTATTCGGTCTTGCTCATTGTTAACGCGGGCGATTCCGCATCAAGCGCCATTCCGCATTTCGGACACAACCCCGGCCCGATCTTGCGAACCTCGGGACACATGGGGCAGACGTACGCGCGAGGATCGTTCGCCGTTCCTGTTTTCGCCATTTCTGGCGCGTTAGTTGAAGCGACTATTTGCGCATGCGGTTTGGTCGGCGCGGACTTGGCCGGCGTGGATAACGCCCCGAGCGAGACCAGTCCGGAGCCCATGGGCTTCGGCGGCGCGGACAATATTGTTTCCGGAGCGGCTTCGAATTTCGCCAGGCACCCGGCGCTGCAGAAGAGGTATTCCTTTTCTTTGTAACTTTTCTTGAAGCGTGCGGCCGCCGGATTAACGGTCATGCCGCAGACCGGGTCCTTCGGCACCGTCTGCGATGGCGTCGACGGCTCGCCTAATTCGGGTTTTTTCAAGGGATCCATCTTTTACGTAGTAATTTTCTGCGGCCCAGACTTGGCGGAACCCCAATACTATTAGATACTCGCAAGGAGAATCTTTTCACTTTTCACTTTTCATTGGTATACGCAGAGGCTCGGCTAAGAACCATCTGCGCGGGAGACGCTGGAATGACCTACCTGGAGGCCACCTTTCGCTATACCTCGTCGCCGGGCGAGGGTCAGATGCGCGCTGTCGACAGCGTGCGCGAAGTGTACGGAATTCTACGAATTTTGTTTAACGAGAAGGAGCGAACGGTGCGTGTGCAATATGACGCATCGCGGCTAAAGGCCGATGCTGTAGCGAAGCTACTACGACAAGCAGGCATTGATATCCAGGAGTCAACTTTGGTTGGGGGATGAGCAAGCCGGGGGAGGCTGGCCTGACACTTTAGGGGAGCCGTCCGCTTAATTTCCTTTGGGGGAATGACCTTCGGGGGGAGGGTCGTCGGGAAATTAAGCGGACTGGCCTTTATTGGCGACAAACGGAGTTTTATTTCTGCAATGGGGCATCTGAGAAGACCTCTGGCCGAAGTATTTTCCCAAATGCCCCCTTGCGCGCCACTTCGTCTGTTCTGGGTGAAGCATGTGTCATGCCACTCGTAAAGTATTGCAAAATAGTGCCGTTTGATCATTGCGGAGGTAGCTTTTGCGCTCACGCCGCGCAAGATTTACCCAGAGTGCAAAATCTGTCCTTGCAGGTTTGTTACGGGAGCTTTTCGCGGCTGTCCCAAATTGTCAGGGAAAGTTTTGAGGGATACTCACCCTTAGGTGAACGACAATTGACGGGCTTAAAAAAAAACTTGTTGCTTCGGCTGGCGCGGCCAGTTTCCGTCGAACCGTTTTTGTTTCCGCTATAATGCCTAAACGCAAACCATCAAAATTGCGCCCGTAGCTCAATTGGATAGAGCGCATGGCTACGAACCATGAGGTTGGGAGTTCGATTCTCTCCGGGCGCACCATCTGTAACTCACCTCATCCGCGATACAAAGCAATTAAATCCGTGAGATCTAGGTGCGATAAGAAATTGATTTTCCGCCCCCTGAAGGTCGAATGGTTGTGCCAAAATTTCCGCATGAGCACAGCACTTTGTTGCCGCCATGAGCGATTAAGGCGATAGCACCGCCTGCGGCCGCGGCAACGAGTTGCTCCCACGGCGAAAGGCCGGCGGTCGCGCGGTAGGCGATGAGCGCAGCCACGGGTATGCGGATGAAGGTGTGCAGCGCGTTCCAAACCAGATCGAAAGCTGGAATTTTATCGGCAACAAATTCGATGGCGAAGAGCGCGCCGCTGGCAGCGATGACATACCAATTCGCCAAAAGTTGTAGAGAGGCGGGTAACGAGAGCACTCCGAAGTGGGCCAGTAGGCCGAGAGTGCCGACGGTTGCGTACAAGTTCAGGCCGGCGGCGAAACTGATCGTCACGAGGAGCGCGACGAGTTCATCGCCAGCAAACTTCATAACTGGTAAGGATACTGGGCGGGTCGCAGCCGATGTTGCGCGGTCCGGATATCGATCGCAGCCGACCTCAGGCAACACCGGTAGAAAACCACCGGCGCTTTTCGTGTTGACACGAAGCGCAGCCAATTGGCTTTTGCGAACCCGCCCAGTATCCTTACCAGTTATGAAGTTTGCTGGCGATGAACTCGTCGCGCTCCTCGTGACGATCAGTTTCGCCGCCGGCCTGAACTTGTACGCAACCGTCG
>JANYKL010000168.1 GCA_025361625.1 Acidobacteriaceae bacterium | reverse complement strand
CGCCGCGCTTTCTCTCCCTCGGAACGATGGATGCTCAGCGGAGCGGCGCACCTGCCCTTAGCTCCGGGCGACACCCTGCAGCCCGTACCTCCGGAATAAAAATTTAGATTTTTTCCCGGAGAGTTTCAGCAAGATGGGGAGGGAGCGGCTTAGTCCCCCCATACTGATTGCTCATATCTGAAAATTTCTTAACGGCGGATAAAGGCCATCACCCAGCCGGCTACGAAGACTCCACCAACAAACATAGCGAAGCAATACAGGCCGTAGCGAACTTGCTCGCGCGTCGAGCTGCGTTGGGTTATCCCGAAGACGATAGAGGCGAAGAGCGCGAAAACGACTGCCGCCGAAAAGTGCGACAAGTTGGTGTTCACGACTTTTTTCCCAAAGCAATGTGATGCGCGTCGGCAGCCGCGATGAAATTCAACAACCCGGCAACTATAAGAAATGTCTTGCCGTAATCTGCGGCTGCGTTCGCCGCCATCACGTTGCCCCAGTCCATCATGCGCGCGAGAAAGTAAAGTATTCCCGCGCCAACGTCTCCGACGAAGCCGAGGATATCTAGAATGTCGCCACCATTCGGCTTGTAAATCCTGCCTTGCATGCCGAGCCCGATCAAAAACATTGCCACTACCGAGATCAGTAGCAGCACTCCGCGACCGTAGCGCTTCAGCAAGATGTGCCCCCCGCCAGGGATCAGCCAACCGACGAGCGGCGCCACCATGGCCATCGTGGTGACCGGATACTCCGCCACGCGCGACAATGCCGCGCCCTTCGATTTATCTCGCGTTTTATCTGGCGTTCTTTTTTCCGTTGTTTGGTCTGCCGTGGGCTTCGCCATTTAAATGGTCACGATCTCTCTTTGAATTTTACCAGTGACCTCGGCGCTTCCCTTGCGCACGAGTACGTCAACTTCAAGCCTTATGCCGAATTCAGGCAAGTAGACGCCGGGTTCGATTGAAAACAAAGTGTTAGGCAAAACGCGACGCTCGTCGTGGATTTCCAAGTCGTCCATGTTGGCGCCATTCGAGTGCACTTCGGTGCCGATGGAGTGTCCGGTGCGATGAATGAAATAGTCGCCGAGGTTCGCCTGCTTGATGTGGCTACGAACCGAGTGGTCCACTTCCCATCCGGCCAAGCCGGTGGTTGATGAGAGGCCCTTTTGAACCGTTTTCACTCCGATATCCCGCGCCTCGCAGACAACTTTAAATACTTCTCGCTGCCGATCGGACGGGGTGCCGGCAACTCCTACCCAGGTGATGTCGTAGAAAACTGCTTTTGGAGTATTTTTCTTTGCCCACACGTCAAGCAAAACGAAGTCACCTTCGCGAATCGGGACGGGCCGAGTCGAACTGGGCTCGTAGTGCGGATTTCCGCTGTTCGCGTTCACGGCAACAATAGGCGGATCGTCCGTCACCATGTTCTCGCGCCTAAATGCTTCCATGAAAAATTGCTGGATCTCGTGCTCGTAGGTGCCTCCGCCGCGAACGCGACGCCCAATTTCCTTAAAGGCCTCTGCGGTGACCGAATCAATCACATCGCGCGCAGCAAAGTGGGATTTGATTTGCTCGTCGGTGAGGGTCGCCTCGAAAAGCGCAATTAGATCGGCTGCGCTGACGATGTTCTTGCCAAGGCCGCGAATCATGTCGGCCGTTCCGGCGTCGACCATAGAAATGGTAAAGACAAAATTATTAGGAGAATATTGCATCGCAATATCGCGATGGGGCGCAAGCATTTGTTTGACGTTCGAGAAAAGCTCTTGCCATCCGGCATATTGCAGCTTCTTCCCGGGCAGAGAGTCAAGATGCCCGGACTCAATCTTGTGAACGAGTTTCAAGGGCTCACCCTCGGCAGGGACCAGATAGTACCAACGCCGAGTCACCATCAATCCGTCGGGCAACCCTAGAACCCGATAGGAGATTGGATCGCGATGATGATGATCGTAGAAGAGCCAGGCGTCAATATTGCGTTCGCGCAGGGATTGTTGAATTGCGGCTAAATCCATATTCAGAGGCCTATTCTACACGACGGTTGCAAGGCGCCGGAGGGCGGCACGGGTCCATCTTCGACGGAAAATCGTCGGCGGAACGTCGGCTCACCCACGAGGTGTTCTAGCGAGATCGCGCCCCGTGTCTTTTCGCAACCAACCAGAAAGCTGGTGCCGCCCATAGCAGCAAAATTTCGAGTTTAAGTTCTCCACAACCCCTGAAGATCATCGCTGGGTTTTGTTCCGAAAAAGTTTACGGGCTGCACTCAAACTCTGAACGCGGCCGTCGCCATCAGTCCGAGCTCCCGGGACAAGGAGTTCGTTCATCAATGAGCGCTCATGTATTCGAACGGCTCGCCTCGCGAGAAGTGTGGTAGAAAATAATGGAATGCCAACGAAGTTCTCTGGCAGTCTTAATTCGCAGGACTTGTGCACGACTCGGATCTTCCTGTGCTGAGGGCTTTTTTCATCGCTCTTTCCGAGAGCCGCTTGCTGCGCGGGATTGCTGAGCGTTCGCGCTTTGGCCAACGCACTTCGGCCCGCTTCGTCGCCGGCAAAGACGTCGCAGATGCCATTCGCGCGGCTGCTGCCGTCAACCAGTTTGGGGCTGGCGTATCCATCGACAACCTTGGAGAGAATGTTACTAACGCCGATGAAGCCCGACAGAGCGCCAAACTTTACCACCAGTTGCTGGACGAAATAACCTCTCACCAACTCCATGCCAACGTGAGCCTGAAGCTGACCCACATGGGCCTCGACGTCGACGAAGCCTTGGCCTACGGGATCGTGCAAGGTTTAGTGGCTAAGGCCGCGAGCATGTCTCCTAAGAATTTTGTGCGTGTCGACATGGAAGGCTCGCCTTATACAAAGCGCACCCTCGATTTCGTTCACGAACTACATCGCATTCCAGAAAATAAAGGATGCGTGGGCGCGGTGATTCAGTCCTATATGCGCAGTGCCGACGCCGATGTAGACAGTCTTCTGTCAGAAGGGATTCGCATTCGGCTATGCAAGGGAGCTTACAAGGAGCCAGCGGAGATCGCGTATCAGGAAAAATCGGAAGTGGATGCAAACTACGTAAAGTTGATGAAAAAGCTGATGAAGAGCGGGGTCTACCATGGTTTAGCCACTCATGACGAAGCCATTATTGGCGAGGCCAAAGCTTTTGCCACCCGGGAAAATATTCCACACGACGCCTTCGAGTTCCAAATGCTGCACGGCATACGGCGCGACTTGCAACAAGGGCTGGTGAAAGAGGGGTGGAAAGTGCGGGTCTATATACCATTCGGTACCGAGTGGTATCCATACTTGATGCGCCGACTGGCTGAACGGCCGGCAAATGTTGTGTTCATCGCCAAGAATCTGTTAAAGCCATGAAACTCGTCGAATTGGATCTCCGGATTGAAGGGTTTTCCCGGAAAATATCGTTGTTATCTAATGGAAGCCAACCTTGTATGGATAGACAGCTAGCCCCCTCGGCGATTGTGCTGGGTCCAAGCGGGTGACGGGTCCTTCAATTAGAAATAAAGGACAAGCCTCCGGTTTCCGCTTAAATCCGCTGCGTCGTCTGGGGAAGGATGACGCGGCGGTTTTTTTCTTCGCTTGCCGACTGCCTTCCTGCTGATTACCCCTCCCACACGAAAGCGTCAAACACCCTAGCGGATTCGAAGCCGATTCGCTTGTACAGGGCGATGGCCCGGTCGTTGGCTTCGGTGACAGTCAACGAGATAAAACGAAATCCCCGCGCGCGAAGGTTTTTGGTGGATGCGGCGAGCATCGCCTCCCCAAGTCCCGAAGAACGAAACTCCGGCAGAACGCAAACCTGGGTCACGTGGGCTACGTCGCTCCTGATCTGCGAACACAGAATCAGTCCGATGAGAGTGTTGCTGCGGCGCTCGAAGACGAGAAAAGACGCCTGCGGATCAAAGGTGCCGCATCCTGGAAAGCGCACGATGTTGTTGAGAAAGCGCAGCGAACCGGGGAGTGTGCGGTACTGATCATTGATTTCGGAGTCGACGTGCCCTCGATACGCCGCAGTTATGAGAGCCGCGGCAGATTGATATTGCTGCTCTGACCAAAGTCGCATTTCAAATTGCTGGGTCACTCCGGTAACGGACGGCGCATGCTTTCCGATTTCGAGACTCATGAAAACCCGTGGATGTCGGCTGAAACCCTGCTGCAAAAAAGGACGCAAGACTTCGCCGGTTTGGTGCGCCAGGAGTTGCGCCTCTATGCGATGGATTCCGGGAGATTGTTGCAGCGTCTCAATGACGTGGGTCAAGAGTTGTTCCTCAACTTCGTGCCGGTCAGGTGTGCGTGTCTCACGGACAAAAAGATCGCCAATGACACCTTTACTGTGTTCGTAAACGAAAAACGAATAGCCGAAGATATTTCCCCGTTCGATAGCGGCATAACCGGGGAGAATTTTTGCATCCATGTAACGCAGAATCATTTCCGCGGAGATGGTGTAGTCCCAGGAGAGCAGCCGCCCCCATGCCGAAATCTCTTCCTCGAGCAGAGGCCGAAGGTCGGCTGAAGCGAAATGTCGAAGATCGAGAATTTCCATAATGTTGCTCGACGCGAAACACGTCGGCACGAAAGTCAGGTGTGAGGCACTTTTGCTCCGCTTGCGAAAGCTACAAAGGCGGCACGTTTTGTAACGTCATTTTCCTATCCAATACAGATCCACCTTTTGTGCAGGAAAGCTAGCTAAGAATGATACCCGGCGTCCGGGTACTGCAGCGGCTACTTCAGCCTGAGAATTCTGTCTTGTCACGAGCACATGCGGCGCGGCAGGAATACTTCCCTTTTCGTACGCCTGTGCCGCATTGTTGAGATAAAACTCCAATCCGTACTGCTGCGCCCGGTTGATGCCGTAGACGGCGAGCGGAACTGACTCGTGAGAGAAAGCTTGAATGCTTTCTGCGATTGGATACGCCGACTGCGTAGCGTCGATGATAGGCGCCCCGGTACGAACGATGACTGCAACGCTTATCACGACCGCGATTAAGGTGACGCGCGAGAGGAGACGCAATCCTGATCGACTCAAGAGAGTGGCGCTCATCACGATCGCAGACAACACTCCAAGAACAGCGCCGATGTAAGTTGTTTTCCCGGCGAGAGGACGGTGCAGAATCAGAAGGCCCGGGGTCAAGCACGCGATGAAGATGAGCAATCCACAGAGCAGACCGTGACCGACAGCAAGGTAACGCCATAATCTATGTTCAGGTGGTTGACTTTCACGCGGTTCAAGCGACGGCTGTGGTGGTGTCCGCCTCCGCTCGCGCCGAAGTGAGTTCAAGTAGTCCGCGATCAGAAGGGCCCCGGCGGGAACAGAGGGAAGAATGTATCCGGGGAGCTTCGATTGCGAGACGCTGAAAAACGCTATGGGAGTTGTCATCCAGATCAGTAAAAAACTTTGCCACCTAAACGTGGGATAAGAAAACCGGTGCTTTGGTTGGGCGAGAACCTCCCGTAAGCGCACTACCACCGTGACCAACAACATGAAACTCCAGGGCATCATGGCCAGCAGAAAGACGGGGCCGTAAAACCAGAATGGCTGCCGGTGGTGGTAAACATCCTGCGAGAAGCGAGCAAGGTTGTGCTGCAGTATGAATACGCGAAAGAACTCAGGATTGCGCAACTGCACGGCTACGTACCAAGGCAATACAACCACAAGATAAAGAGCGATTCCGGGAGCCCAAAAGGTTTTCTTAAGCTGAGACCAATCTTTCAAGCACATGCAGAAAATAAAAATGATGATCACGGCAAAGGCAGGAGCAACTGGACCTTTCGCAAGCGTGCCAAGCGCCAGGGAAATATAAAATGTAGCAAGGCACGACCACTTGTCAGCTCTGGCTAAATTGGCTTGACTGGATTCGTACCACGCATACCACGCGAGCAGGGCAATCGATAGAGTCACGGCGAGCGGCATATCCGTGGCAGCGGCGCGAGCAAAAGCTATGATCCCTGCTGAACTCGCGGCGATAATGGCCCCGTCCACCTCCGAGCCGGGATAGAAGCGGCGGAGAAAGAAAAAGATCGCGGCCACCAACAGCGACGCATCGAGCGCGGACGGAATGCGGGCCATCTCGGAGGTAATTCCGCCGAGGCGAAACGAGAACATCGCCTGCCAATAGTAGAGGACCGGCTTCTCCAGCCACGCTCGCCCCTGCAAAGTGGGAGTGATCCAATCGTGTCGACCGAGCATCTCGCGCGCGACCTGCGCGTAGCGAGGCTCATCGGCACCAACCAGGCCGAAGGAGCCGAGTCCGTAAAAAAAAAGAAATCCGCAGCAGGCCACTAGCAATAAGACGCGCGTTCGCGTTTGCGGATTGGGCTGGAGAGACATTAAGGCGGGCGGTATTTAGTAACGGTAAGCGTTAGAGTATAGACTCTGCGCGTAAGCGATCAATGATCATCGAAACCGCGCGATCAAGCGGACCATCGATAGCGCAGCCACTGGCGCACTTATGGCCGCCACCCCCAAAATCCTCAGCGATTTTTGAAACATTGATTTCGCCCTTGCTGCGCAGACTCACGCGAAATCTCTTATCGGGAAGCTCGCGAAAAAAAATGGCCACTTGCACGTCGAAGATTGAAAGCGCGTAGTTAACCAAACCTTCGCAATCCTCTTCGCGCGCCTGGAATTTCTTGATTTCGTCCTGAGTAACTGAGATCCAGGATAGCGAGCCCTCGTGATGCAGGTTTGACAACGCAGCCCCGAGTAGTCGCATTTTGGCGGTGGAGTGCCCAAAGTAAATTGGGCGAGCGCACTGCGCCGGATCGGCTCCGGCGAGGACCAGTTCCCGAGCCACAGTGAACGTATGTTCATTGGTGCCCGCAAACATGAAAGATCCGGTATCGGTCATCAGGGCTGTATAAAGGCAGGTTGCGATGTCGTGATCGACCGGCACGCAAGCGCGCCGTATGAGCTTGTAGACGAGTTCAGCAGTTGCCATGACGGTTGAATCAATCCAGTTGATGTCGGCAAAGGCGCGACCGCTGAGATGGTGGTCTATGTTAATCAGAAAGCATTCGTCGAGGCCATTGAGAAGAGTGCGGCGCGTGCTGTCACACTCCAACAAGATGACGGCATCATTCGCCGGGACCTCGTTTGCTCGAATCGCCAACTCAGCGAAGGGAAGATTTTGATAAATGCGCGGAACGCCGTCATGCAACACAACAACTGCTTCCTTGCCCATTAGGCGCAACATCTGCCCACACGCCAGAGCCGATCCGATGCCATCTCCGTCAGGACGCGCGTGCGATGTCACGACGAAACGGTGGCGCGCTCGAATTTCCTGTAAAACGCCGTCTAACATTGATTCGTTGAGTTATGATCCCCGTTAGTTTGGGTGACTTGTGATCTGGATGCGCGGACTGCTTGCCTTAGAAAGTTTCGCGATTGCAGGTTGCGCAGCAATCAGCGTTCCGATTTCGAGCTTCTCTAAAGCGCTGCGCCACCCTTCGTCGGGGAACGCTTCGTAGCGCCATCCTTCGGGTCATCCATTGCTGGCTCAGATGCAGCTAGTGTAGCCGCGTCACCCTTTTTCTTATTGCGCTTCTTCTCCCTCGCCAGCAACTGATCGACTCGCCCCTCTAATGCGTCAGCGCGGTCAATCTGAAAATAGAGTTCGGGCGGGCGGCGCAACCGTAATCGTTCGGCGACCTCGTGCCTCACATAGTTCTTGGCGGCAGCTAAACCTTCGAGAGTGCGCTCAGCCTCGGCATCGTCTCCGGCTACGGTCACCATAACCCTGGCAGACCTCGCATCCTGCGCCATGAGCACAGCGCTCACGCTCGCAAGCCCGATGCGAGGATCGGCCAATTCGCCCTCGAGGATGGTTTCAATCTCCTCACGAATCGCTCCGCTAAGGCGCCCTCGATGATATTTTTGCCCGCGATGCTCCACTGCCCACCTCGAATTGGGGGAAACTTGTCAGAATAACAGAAAAACCAGCGGTTATTTGGCGTAAAAGACCTCACTTGAGGTGGTTCAGACGAACTCCAAGAACGAGTCGGCCACTTCTGCTCCGGCGTTGTTGGCGATGCGGTTGGCGGCCCGTTCGATGTTTTTCATCAATCCGTCCAAATAGTCGCGCGAATGGGAGATGCTGACTACGCCGATAGTGGCTTGGTTCCAGATTGGGCTAGGGTCAAGCTCCGCGACAGAAACGTTGAAGGATGACCGAAGGCGGTCCTTCAGACTTCGAGTGACCTGCCGCTTATCTTTCAGCGATTGGGCGGCTTCGATCCGCAAGTCAAGGGTTAGAATGGCGATCATAGGGTTTCGTGCTAAGTTCAGCGACCAGTTTGAGATACCCAGGTTCAGATCACGTTCTGTTCCCAGGTAACTAGATTATTGCTTTTTTTGTTGACGCCGTGCTACACTGTAAATCGCTAAGTTTGACTCACAAGCAGTTGCAGGTCGGTACCGCCAACCAGCGCCACCCCAACCTCTACAGCAGCGAATCTTCTCAGCATATTTCAATGAGCAACAAGAATAGGAACATCAATGGCAGAACAAGGAACAGTGAAGTGGTTTAACGACGCCAAGGGCTACGGTTTCATCAGCCGTCAAAATGGCGAAGACGTATTCGTGCATTTCTCCGCTATTCAAGCTGGCGGCTTCAAGAGCCTGCAAGAAGGCCAGACCGTGCAGTTCGACGTGACCAAAGGCCCGAAAGGCTGGCAGGCGGAGAACGTTACTGCAGTCTAGGTAACGCTACCGATCGTCTTCCAAACGATCTTTGAAACACGATATGCCCGCGATTCCCAAGAATCGCGGGCACTTTTGTTTTCGCGATGCTCTCTGCCTCATCTCCCACTCTTTTACAAATCGATGGCAGCCCTTCGGAACTGTATAAAATACAACAGTCAGCGACTCCCGAATGACGCTTCTGACAGACGGCCCCGCATCGATCTAAACGCGTTTAAAAAACCTTAACGACGCGGAATTCCTGCAGTAGTGAAGCCCCATAGGCGCAAGTCAACCGCGCTGTTTTGCCGTCCTGAAAAACCGGATTTTCGGCTTGAATTTCTTCTCCAATAGTTTTCATTGCGGCCTTCGTGAATCGTACGTATACTTCGTGTGTTCTCGTCTTCCTCCCCGTTACATCACCCGTTTTAAACTTCTCGATCTAAAGCAACCAGAAACCAACAACCAAACGAATCACGAAAGGTACGCCTTGAAGATTCCCGAAAACGCCCAGAAAACCTTTGTCGTAATTGTCCTATCGATGGCAACTACTTGTTGGGCACAGATGATCGACAATACCCAGGCTCCGAATACCGCGAAGGCGGGCATTAACAAGTCGCTTTTGGATGAGGTGGGAGCGGGGCGCGGAGATGTCAACTCGGCTGGCTCATCTTTGTACATGATCGAGCGCGATCCATTTCGTTCCGTTCGCCGCGGACGACAATTATTTCAGCGAAAATTCACGCGGCTGCAAGGCCAGGGAGCGAACGAAAAAGATGGCGGCGACATCAACACCGACAACGCCATCGGAGCGGGATTGTCTGACAGTTGCGCATCCTGTCATGGCCGCCCGCGAGGGTCAGCCGGCTCAGGCGGCGACGTGGCCACCAGACCTGATAGCCGCGACGCTCCACACCTCTTCGGCCTGGGGTTAAAGGAAATGTTGGCCGACGAGATCACGACCGATCTTCGCGCCACAAGAGACCTCGCAATTTATTACGCTCACGTTCGGAAACGCTCTGTGACGCTGAAGTTGCTGAGCAAAAGCGTCAATTACGGAACGATCACAGCGAATCCAGATGGAACGGTCGACGCTTCAGCGGTACAAGGGGTCGACGCAGACCTGCGCATCAAGCCATTCTTCGCGGAGGGCAGCACGATCTCAATGCGCGAATTTATTGTGCATGCGCTGCACAACGAAATGGGCCTTGAGGCGTCCGCAGACCCTGATTTGCTACAGGCAAGCACCGGCGGACGAGTGGTCACTCCATCTGGAATGGTGCTTGATGGCTCGAAAGACAAGATCAGCCCGCCGCCCGCGCCCGACGCCTCAAACGGAAATGAGATTGATCCCGCCCTTGTCGACCATCTTGAGTTTTATCTTCTGAATTACTTCAAGCCCGGCCACGGACAGTCCACACCCATCACTGATCGTGGCAGGCGGCTGTTCAAGAGCGCGGGCTGCTTGTCGTGTCACACCGAAAGCATGACCATCAACCACGACCGGCGGGTGGCCGATCTTGAAACCGTTTACGACGCGGTCAGAGGGAACTTCAATAGCCTGTTCTCGACTGCGACTCCTCTGGTCAATGAAATTGATGATGGTACCGGATTGCCTCACCTTAAAGTGCCGGCCGGCAATTCGTTTGTCGTAAATGATCTCTATACCGATTTCAAGCGGCACGACCTGGGGCCAAACTTTTACGAGCGAAACTGGGATGGCACGATGCAGACAATGTTTCTGACGCGTGCTTTATGGGGCGCGGGGACGACCGGCCCGTACGGCCACGACGGACGCAGCATCTCGCTCAACGACGTCATTCTTCGGCACGGTGGAGAATCGATTGCATCGCGCAACAAATATGCGGCCTTGGGTATTCATGAACAGCTTGCTATCCAGACGTTTTTGAATTCGCTCGTCTTATTTCCACCAGAGGACACCGCATCCACGCTCGACCCTGGTGATCCGACGAAAGTTGGCTTCCCGCAATTCGGTCATGGCAGTATTAAACTGACCGTGCTCTTCAACGATCCTACCGATCCTGAATAAATCACGTGGGAGGTGGCGGGCTCCCTGCAATGTGGCAAGGGCGAGCCTTCTTGCCGGCTTTGCGAATGCTTGTGCCCATTTGCGGTGAAGCGACGTTCCTGAAAGGCAACGGCTGGCATTACCGAGGACGGGCCTTAGACCGGTACTCGTCCCTTGAACAGCCAGATCAAGTCGATGATCAGGATGATGACGACCATAAGCTCCAGAACGAACGCGCGGCTCTGATGAAATTGGTCGATCATGAAGCGATAGAGTTCTTCGGCAGTGTGGACTTTCTGGTTGACCAGGTCTTTGTAGTCCGTGACTCCGATTTTGGAGGCGGCTACTTTGTAGAGGCGGGCGGCGAACATGTCACTTAGAAATTTAATAGCATTGTCGGCGCGCTCAGTCAGTTCGTCCACATCGAGCAGGACCGTGTGCAGGCGGCTGGCTCGCTTCGCGGTACGCCAGCGGGCCATGATGCCCATGGAGCCCTGGTCCATGAAATCGTATACGCTCTGAAGTTCGCGTGTCAGGAGCTCGTCGTAGTGGCGGAATTCGAGCAGCTGCGAATTCGCGTACTCGAGCAACTGAATGACTGTTTCGGCTCCGGCTTCGGTATCGTAAAGAAAAGCACCGTTCCAACTGATTACGGCAAGATCGTTCGGATAGTAAGAGATCTTCGATTGCATGATCTCCTGCTGCTCACCTTCTGAAAGCGGAGAGCTTTCCCCGCGCACGATCTGTGCGATGCGGCCTCCGTGGGAAGCAAGGAGTTCGGTGGCGCTCGGATTGCCCGAAATGTCGCGCACATGGAAGACAAAGTAATCTTCGTGAAGCCAGCTTTCGTAAAGTTTAACTAGCGCCGGGCGGGCTCGGTCAATTTTCTGCTTCACGATTTTCTGTGCGAAACTGGTGAAGTCCGTATCCCACACCCAACGGCCCGCAAGGCGAACGAGACGATCCCAGTCTCCAGAAAATGGAAGTTCGAAGACCACCGAAACGACTCCGTAATCGTAGTACTTGATCTGAACATTGAGGCGTTCGCCGCTTTCCAGCACCAGTGGGTCGGAAGATTCGACCACCGGAGCGCGTTGGAATTTGACGTATCCGGGCGCCGGGTGTTTAAAGCTGGCCTCCTGCCGTTTCGCGCCAAAAATCTCCCGGAGGGAATCGAGTTTAACCTCCTCGCAGACGTCAAATTGAATAAGGACGCGGACGGACCCTTGCAGAACTTTGTTTTGCGGGGCGACGGTTGCCGGAGTAGCGGTTTGAGAGGGCTCGGCCCTGCCAATCGCGTTCAGGTTTAACTGTTTGGTTTCGGCAGTTTCCATGTGAGGGTCCGTGCTGCTGTGTCTATTCTCCCAGAAAGCGGCGTATCTGGGCATATACGAAATAAACAATTTTATATCAACAACTTGCAGGCTTGACCTGTTCCGATCTGCGGATCAGTCATGATTATGATAACCGTAAACGACCACAAGCCGGGGGCCGACCTCGATCACCGAAACGAACTGGTTTTACTTCTTTCACTTCCCTCTTATCAACTGGCGGAGGTAATGCTGTTGTGAGGCCCGGCTTACATTGCTTTTCTCCGATGGGTTAGCCACAGGGCCAACCCGACCGCTACTCCCCCCATCACCAATCCCGAACGTTTCATAGACTTTCGGACCGCTTTCTCGTGCGGCCGCACCCATGCATCTTCGGGAAAATTTTCAGGGACGCTGTCGAATGCCTGGAACCCTTCGGGGCTCTGGCTCGACTCCCGCAAAGCCATTTGCAGAACTTCAGCAAGGTGCAAGGCGCGGCGGTCGGTTTCCTGTGCAATCTGCTCCCTGCAACTGAATCCGTCTGCAATGATGAGCCAGTCGGTCGGAGCACGGCGAACCGCTGGAAGGAGTTCGAGTTCGCCGATGGCTTTTGAAATTTTGTACTTATCTTTTTCAAAACCGAAGGCCCCAGCCATGCCGCAGCATCCGGGAGCAGGCTGGGTGAAGTTCACGCCCATGCGCGTGAGGACGGATTCTTCGGCTGTCATCTTCATGACCGCTTTGTGGTGGCAGTGTCCGTGTACCAGCGCCTGCCGTGCGAGCTTAGGAGTTTGAAAATCTTTGGCGTGCTGCTCCAGAAATTCGCTCAGCAAATAAACTTGTTTTGAGAGAGCTTGAGCGCGTTCGTCGGTCGGAAAAAGATTGATGAGTTCGTCGCGGAAAACGGTCGCGCAGCTCGGTTCCAGAACTACGATTGGCGTTCCGGCTTCGATTTCCGGAAGCAGTGTTTGCATGATCTGGAGCAGCAAAAACTTCGCACGCTTTAGGAGACCGGAGTCGTAGAGCGGGCGCCCACAGCAGAGGTGGCCACGTGGGACTTTCACTTCGAAGCCGGCGGCCTCCAGCACTTCGGCTGCAGCTTTGGCGGTTGATGGGAGAAAGTAATTGTTAAAGGTGTCTGCCCAAAGCAGGACGGGGTTGCGGTGGGCGGGGCGAGACGCCCGCTCCGAGGCCAGCAGGACGTCGGACCTACGTTTTATCTCCCACCATTGTTGGAAAGTTTGGGGCGCGAAGGGTGGGATTCGGCGTTGAGCAGGCACACTGCCGACCAATTTGGCTAGATCGCTTAACCCAGGAAGCTGGGTTGTGAGATTCACCAGGCCCGGAGCGTAGGCGGCGGCTCTCGCTAACAGGTCGACGTTCGAAAACGCCAAGGCGTTCAGCGGACGTTTGTTCGTTTCGTAATAATGAGATAGAAATTCGGCTTTGTAGGTGGCGATGTCGACTCCTACGGGACAATCGCTCTTGCATCCCTTGCAGGCTAAGCAAAGGTCGAGCGATTCTTTGATCGCGTTGTTCGCCCAACCGTCGGTGATGGTTTCCTGCTTCGTCATCTCCCACAAAAGATGAGCGCGGCCACGGGTCGAATGCTCCTCGTCTTTGGTCACGCGATAGCTTGGACACATCACGCCGCCGGATTCGCGCCGACACTTCCCTACCCCAACGCAGCGAAGTGTCGCAGAGGCCAGACTGCCGTGATCCTGGGGAAATTTGAAATGAGTCTCCGGCTTCCAAGGAGCATAGTCGGCACCAAGGCGAAGATTCTCGTCGAGCTTATTTGGCTCAATGAGCTTGCCCGGGTTCATCTTCCAATCGGGATCCCACAGCGATTTAAAGTCGCGGAAAGCCTGCGTGATCTCCGGGCTAAACATTTTCGGATACAGTTCGGCGCGTGCCTGCCCGTCACCGTGTTCGCCGGAGAGCGAACCGCCATAACGCACGACAAGATCAGCGCCTTCCTCGATAAACTTGCGAAACTTGCGAATGCCTTCAAGGGATTCGAGGTCGTAATCCATGCGAGTATGAATGCAGGCATGGCCGAAGTGCCCGTAGAACGAGCCCTGATAGTTGAACTCGTTCATCAATTTGCGCAGGTCGCGAAGATAGCCTCCAAGTTTTTCCGGAGCGACGGCCGCATCTTCGAAGCCCTCCCATCTAGGCGGTTCGCCCGCCACGTGCGAAGTCACGCCAAGACTAGACTCGCGAACTTCCCAGATTCGGCGCGCGATCTTTTGATCGGTGAAGATGCGCATCTTCGGGGGAATCGGCGAGACTTCTAGTTCCGCCATCATCCTGCGTGCTTGCGCCTCAGCGTCGGCGGCATTGTCAGAACCGAATTCGACCAGCAGCCATCCGCCGCCTGGAGGAAGCAGAGCAAGGCCTTCAAGGTTGATACCCTTGCGACGGCTGGCGCTGGCCATGAGATTGTCGAAGCCCTCGAGGCCGATGGGGCGATGCTCCATGATCTGTGGAGTATGGTCGGCACAAATGTAAACGTCGGGCCATCCAACCACAACGAGCACGCGCTCTTGCGGACTTTCGACGAGGCGGCAAGTCGCTTCGAGAGTCGTGGCGCAGGTTCCTTCCGTTCCAACGAGCGCGCGGGCGACGTGAAAGCCGCTCTCGGGAAGAAGCTGGTTGAGGTTGTATCCAGACACGCGGCGGGGAATATTAGGGAACTGGCGGCGAACTCGTTCTGCATTTCGATCGGCGATTTGCTTTAGCCCGATATAAATTTCTGCCTTGCGTCCACCTTGGCGCACTATGCGTTCGAAATCGACTGCGCTGGTTGCGCCGACGCTCATGCGCTCGCCGCCATACGTGAGAATTTCGAGCGCTTCGATGTTGTCTTCAGTTTTACCCGCCATGATCGAGTGCACGCCGCACGCGTTGTTCCCGATCATTCCGCCGAGCGTGCATTGAGCGTGGGTTGCGGGATCGGGAGCAAAGGTCAGACGATGCTTTTCCGCCTCGCTTCGCAGGCTATCGAGGACGACTCCAGGCTGCACGCGGGCGATGCGGCGATGGGGATCGATCTCCAGTATTTTCGCCATGTACTTGGAAAAATCGAGGATCACGGCCTCGTTGCACGTCTGCCCTGCGAGCCCCGTGCCGGCGCCACGCGCCAGGAGCGGAGCTCCGTACTCGCGGCAGAGATCTACGGTTGCTATGACATCTTCTTTGTCACGCGGAACTACGATTCCGATTGGAACCTGTCGATAATTCGAGCCGTCGGTGGCATACAGGGCGCGGCTGCCGGAGTCGAAGCGAACTTCTCCGCGCAAATGTCGGCGTAACGCAGCTTCGAGCGGGGAGGCTTTTAAGAAAATAAACTGGGCCGGCGTGGCTACATGGTCTTGCGGCATAGGGTATTGGTCATCTTCGAGGAAGAGGCGATCAGGCGCAAGGGAATAGTCGCGCCGCGTTTCAACTCAGATTATTGAAATTATTTCCAGGAGCGCGTCAGATAATCGGCGAGAGAGAGCGTCAGCAAAAGGCCGAGAAAGAAAAATCCCGAAACCACTACTGCGCCGGTGAGTTTCTCGCTCGCGCCTTTGACGTGCATGAAAAAAAGAACCACGAGACCGGCCTTAAATGTTGCAATGAGAAGTGCGACTACGGGATTCAGGGCGCCTAAGTTTATGAAGGCGACGGCGGCGGTCGTGATCGTCAGGATGAGCAGCACGACACCGATGGCAATGTAGAAAAGGTGCGAGTGCGTGGAGTGCTCTTCCTGCGTTTCGTGCTCTTTATGTTCCTGTTGAATTTTCTGTTGCGCCATGGCCCCTCTACGATTATTACCGGTCCATAAATTTTAGAATTGTCTTCGCGTCAAATCTGCGCGAATGAAGCTCGAAGCGTCGTCACGAATGCCTGCTGATCAGGTAAAGCAACGGAAACAGATAAATCCAGATAATGTCGACCAAGTGCCAATAGAGCCCGGCGTTTTCAATCGGGGTGAAGTAATTGGGCGAATAATGGCCTTTCCACGATAAAACGGCGAGTGTGCCAAACAGTCCGCAGCCAATGATCATGTGCAGGGCGTGCATTCCGGTCATCACAAAGTAGATTGAGAAAAATAGCTCCGCTTCTTTTGGATTGACCGGGATCTGCCTGCCGTTGTCGTCAAATTTTTCGGTGAAGTTAAAGGTCGGCCCAGGTACGTGGTGCTTCTCGAACTTCTCTTTGTACTCAAATCCTTTAACCACCAAAAACGTCATGCCCAATAAAACTGTGACGACGAGATAACCGACCAGCAGTTTTCGCTTGCCGACTTCTGCGGCCTTCACCGCGAGCACTACCGTCACCGAACTGACGATCAGGACGGCTGTGTTGAAGGCTCCCATCTTGATATCGAGTTGCTGGCTTCCGGCGGCGAAGGCATTGAAATATTTAATGCGGTAGATCAGGTAGGCGCAGAACATGCCGCCGAAGAACATGATTTCCGTGACCAGGAAAAGCCACATGCCAAGCGAGGCAGCATTTTTTTGCTGCTTGGCGTCGGCGAAGTGGTGAAGCAGCGCGGGATTATGCTCTGCGTGGTCCGCGGTCAGCACTTGCGTCGAAGCGGTGCTGGTCAGTCGGCTATCGTGCAATGGGAACCTCCACCGGCTCCACTGGAATCTCGGGAAGCTCATCGTAGTTGTAGGCTTCCCAGGTCACAACCGGAGTCTCGTCGAAGTTGAATGTAGGCGGCGGAGAAGTAGTTTGCCATTCCAGTCCCGCGGCGTTCCACGGATTTGCGCCAGCTATCGGCCCGTAGCGCAGCGACCAGAGCAAATAAATCATGGGCAAAAGGTATCCGACCGCAAGCACGCTCGCCCCTGCGGTTGACAGAACGTTCAGCACTTGGAACTCCGGCGGATACTGCCAGTAGCGGCGAGGCATGCCGACGTAGCCCAAAATAAATTGCGGAAAAAAGGTGAGGTTAAATCCGACGAAAACGAACAGCGCCGACAACTTCGCCCAGCCTTCGGGATACATGCGGCCAGTGATTTTAGGCCACCAGAAATGGAGGCCGCCCAAATATCCCATTAAGACGCCACCAACCATCACGTAGTGAAAATGCGCCACCACGAAGTAAGTGTCTGTAACGTGAACATCGATGCCGATGGTCGCGAGCATCAGTCCCGTCAATCCGCCTATGGTGAACAGTCCGATGAAGCCGAAAGCGTAGAGCATCGGCGTGGCGTAGGTGATAGAGCCTTTGTACAGGGTCGCAGTCCAGTTGAAAATTTTGACGGCCGAGGGCACTCCAACCGAGAAACTGAGGAAGGAGAAGATCATGGCGGCGTAAAGCGAAATGCCGGCGACGAACATGTGATGCGCCCAGACCAGGAATCCGAACACGGCAATCGCCATGCTGGAAACGGCAACGAATGAATAGCCGAACACACGCTTGCGCGAGAAGCAGGCAATGAGTTCGCTGATCACGCCCATCGAGGGCAGAATCATGATGTAAACAGCGGGGTGCGAGTAGAACCAGAAGAGATGTTGAAAAAGTAGCGGATCTCCGCCGAGGTGCGGGTCGAAGATGCCGAGGTGGAATACGCGCTCGACGGCGACAAGGACAATCGTGATCGCGATCACAGGCGTCCCGAGAATCATGATCAGGCTGGTCGCGTAGTTAGACCAGATGAAAAGCGGCAAGCGGTCCCAAGTCATTCCCGGCGCGCGCATGCGATGCACCGTGACAATGAAATTCAGGCCGGTGAAAATCGATGAGAACCCCGCAATGAAGACGGCGATGCCCGCTTCAACAATATTTGTGTTCGTGTACTCAGTGCTGAAAGGGCTGTAAAAAGTCCAGCCAGTGTCAACGCCCCCGCTGATCATGCAGTGCAGGAAGATAATTCCAGCAGTGACGTACAGGTACCAACTCAATAAATTGATTCGCGGGAAAGCTAAATCCTTGGCGCCGATCATCAAGGGCACCAGGAAGTTTCCAAGAATCGCAGGTACGACTGGGATCAGGAAAAAAAACACCATGACCATGCCATGCTGCGTGAACGCCTTGTTGTAGCTGTCAGCCGACAACAGATCGCCTTCCGGGGTCAGGAGTTCAAGCCGAATCAACATCGCGAAAATGCCGCCAATAAAAAAGAAGATGCTGACGGAGACCATGTACAGAAGGGCGATGCGCTTGTGATCGGTGGTCAAGAGCCAGGATTTCAGGCCGTGACCATTATTCAGATAATTCAACTTTGGAGGCAGCTTGACCGGAACGATTGTTGCCGTATGACTGGCCATGATTATTGCACCTGCGTATTCTGCGGTTGTGCCGCGGCGGCTGCGGGCGAGTTTTGTAATCCGGCAGTCCCCGTTGCTGGCTGGTTTGATGGTGATAAGGATTTTACGTACGCGACCAGCGCATTCAACTGTTCGTCGCTGAC
>JANYKL010000166.1 GCA_025361625.1 Acidobacteriaceae bacterium | reverse complement strand
ATCAAAACTCCCTCCGGTCTGCTGTGGCTGACAGTACCCGTTGCGTTCCGGGGAAAATTGTCCCAGCGCATTGCGGATGTCGAAATTCGAGAACCGCAATTTTGGCGAAATCACCTGCGCGCCATACAATTGAACTACTGTCGCACTCCGTTTTTTGAGAAATACTTCCCAAGATTCGAGGAACTGTTGCGTTCAGCGGAGTCGAATCTGCGACTCGCCGAGTTGAATGTTGCTCTCTTGAGTTGGTTAATGCGGAGCTTGGGGCTGGAAACGCCACTCATTCGTTCTTCAGAACTCGCCGTTGACGGAAAGCGAACTGAATTGTTGGCTGAAATTTGCAGCTCACTTGACGCAGACATTTATATTTCGCCTCTGGGCTCGGCCGAATATTTGTTGCACGATTTAGCTACCCTGACCGACCGCGACGTAGAAGTATGCTTCCAGCACTACGAACACCCCGTTTATCAACAGATCTTTCCCCCGTTTCAATCCCACGCCTCCGTACTCGATTTGTTGTTTAACCAAGGCGATAAGGCTCTTGACATCATTCGCCGAGGTCGGCGAATACCGTTTACGCCGCAGGAAGTCTCGGCTCGTATGAGCGAAGAGGTCCATTCGTAAATGGCGACCCCGTTCAGTATTGGTGCTCGAGCGATAGGCCCAGGTTCCCCCACCTACATCATCGCCGAGCTCTCTGCGAATCATAATCAGAACTTCGAGCAAGCAGTGCGGATCCTCAACGCCGCCAAAGACGCGGGAGCGGATGCAGTCAAGCTCCAGACTTACACGGCCGACACCATCACCCTGCGCAGCGACAAAGAAGACTTTCGCATCGCCGGTGGGACGCTTTGGGACGGTCGAATTCTTCACGATCTTTACCAGGAGGCTTTCACTCCATGGGAATGGCAACCAAAGCTTAAGAAAATTGCCGACGATTTAAGCATCCACTTGTTCTCGAGCGCGTTCGATGATAGCGCCGTCGATTTTCTCGAGACTATGAGCGTTCCAGCCCACAAAATCGCATCTTGCGAGCTTGTGGATGTCGGACTAATCAAAAAGATGGCCAACACCGGCAAGCCTTTGATTCTGTCGACTGGAATGGCGAGCGAAGAGGAAATTTCAGAAGCAGTCAAGACGGCGCGCGCCGCTGGTGCCACGCAGATCGCGCTGCTGAAGTGCACCAGCGCCTATCCGGCGACTCCCGAGGAAGCTAACCTGCTGACTATACCGGCGATGTCTCGCAAATTTAATTGCACGGTCGGCCTGTCCGATCACACGATGGATTTGGCAGTTCCTGTCGCCGCGGTAACGCTCGGCGCCAGCATCATCGAAAAGCATATTTGCCTGAGCAGGGGGGATGGCGGTCCTGACGCCTCCTTTTCGCTCGAACCACATGAGTTCAAGGCGATGGTAGACGCAGTCCGCATTACGGAAAAGGCTTTAGGCCAAGTTCAGTTTGGCCCGGCACCGCGAGAGCTCAACAGCCTGAAGTTCCGCCGCTCGCTCTTCGTCGTAGAGGACGTTAGGGCCGGAGAACTGTTCACCGCCGCTAACGTGCGCTCCATTCGTCCTTCGAACGGTTTGCACCCCCGACACTTAGAAGAATTTCTCGGGAAATGTGCTTCCCGCAACGTGGAGCGCGGAACGCCGCTCGATTGGTCTCTCGTGGCTCGTTAATCCCCGCTTTATCTCATCTAACCAATGCCTGTCTTACTCCTCCAGCCCGAAGATAATTTCCCAACTCCAGATAGCAGCACGCATTGGGATGCGGTCATCGACCTGGGACGCGCTCCCAGATCATTCTATGAGCAGATAATCGCGCGGTCGGGCTATCCGGTTTACAGCCTGCACGACCTTGCCATCGAAGTAGAAGATCTGCAGAGTTGGCGCCCATTGTTGCAGCATGGGATGAAAATGGTCGTTGATCGCCTCGGAATCGACTGGTGGGACGTTCTCAGCATATTGATTCAGGCCGAGATGCAGGATATTCGGCTGGCGTTGCGACTGGCGGAAAAACTGCACGGATGCAGCGAAATTGTCACGAGCCGGCGATCTCCTGTGGTGGACGCCTTGCAAGCGCAGTTGGGATGTTCCATTCTTTTGCCGAAGCCTTTAAAGGCAGGGCGCATGCATGGAATTTTGCGACGCAGCAGGGCAGCTGCCGACCTGGGTTTTGTTCAAGCGCGCCAGGTTATTTATGACACTTACGATCCGCACTATCGATGGCGCGGCAAGCTTTCCAGGGCACGCGGACCGGCATCAACAGAGATTCCTTCCGTCCTTCTTCCGACCGCATATTCCAATGTGACAAAAACGGCACTCAGCTATGCGAGCATGTTGCCTGAGCAAAAGTTTCTGCTGGTTGTCGCGCGCGAGTCGGCCGAGCCTTCCGCTTTGCCCCCAAACGTCGAAAGTATGAGGCTGGCCGCCTTTGCCTCTCAAAAATATGATCAAAGGGAATTGCTGGAGCTGCAGCGGAGTTGGAATCAAATGGAAGGCTCTCTGCAGGAATTCCCCGAATTTAAGCTATCGATCAAGACGGGCGTGCTGCAAAAGGGTGCAGCATGGTTGAGCAGGGGTTTAACGATACGAGACGCCTGGCATAATGTGTTCGAGTCGCACGCAATCATTGGCTGTTTGAGCGGAGATGATTCAAATCCCTATACTCGAATTCCGCTCCTACTTGCGGAGCAGCGCGGAATCCCGGCCGTCGCCTGTCATCACGGAGCTTTAGACGGCCGAATGGCATTCAAGAATTTTCCATTCTCTGCCTATCTGGCGAAGGGAGAAATGGAGAGCGACTATCTGAAGCGAATCTGCGGCGTCGATCCCAGTCGAATTGAAATTGGAGCGCCCGAAACCTCGGCCCTCGAAAGCCAGATACGTTGGAATCCAGATGGGCCTTGGATTGTTTGGTTTACGGAGCCCTACGAATGCGACTTCTGGCGAGTTGAAGCGATCTATCGAGAGTTGCTGCCGCCTCTTATCTCCATTGCCCGCAGTACAGGGAAGTCGCTTGTTTTAAAACTGCATCCTTTTGAGAGTGCGAGACGGCGGCGGCGATTGGTGAATCGCGTCTTACCATTCGAAGACCGGAAACTGATTAAAATAATCGACACTCCGCTCTCCAGCGAAATTTTGCAGAACACTTGGTGTGCAATAACGGTCGAATCCACCGTGGCATTTGAGTGCGCGGCAAGCGGAATACCATCGTTTCTCTGCGGTTGGTTACGGCATGCCTTCTCCGGCTATGTTGCACAATACGTCCGCTTTGGCGTCGGAAGGCTCCTCGAATCCGCCGACGATTTGTTAAGAATTCCGGAACTTGTCGGCGCACATCGCGATCAAACAGTAGCAAATCCGCTGATTCAGGAAATTTCTGCGCAAGCACTCTCGAAAACCCTGCTTCGCGTCGAATCTAAATCGCTTAATCTGAAACAAGCCTCGCAGAACGAATGTTAAACTTCATACAAATCCTCAGTTGAAGGCAACCTGATTTCTGGTGTTTCGACCAAAACTTAAGCGGAGTGCGCGCGGCGGTTCGGAGGGTCGCGTCTGCCGAATCCTGTTCAATGTGATCGCGGATGACGACAATTACAATGCGCAGAGTTTGAACGCTCGTGAGATTTCCCTTCGCCTTGATCCAGCAAAATTTCAGTCCAGCCTTTTTTTCACTACAAAGCCCGACCCGCGTCTTCTAAAGCCAGGGATCCGCATGGTGAAGCTTCCCCCTCACCGCAAGACCTTAAAGATTCTCCGCGAGATGCTTCGGGCTCACGATTTTATTGTCTACATCGATCTAAGCCCGGCTTCTTATCTGTACCTTCATTTGCCCCGCTTTCTTCGTCGATCAACTCAAAGCGTGCTCTGCATTGAAGGCAGCCGGGGGAATATGGATGGAGCCTCCGAGACCCTTCGCCGCTATGCAAATTATGTACGCAAACATGCCGACATCATTGTCGCCATCAGTGAGTTTCTTGCCTGGGATCTCAATGACGCGCACGGGCTGAAACCGAATTGCATCATTCCTGTCGGCGTCGACACGAAGCTGTTCTCACCTCTTGCTGCCCAAGACCACGCAACGACGACGATTCTATTTGTCGGTCATCTGATCGAGCGCAAGGGACCGCAACTGGTGTTAGAAGCTGCCCGTTCGTTTCCCGAGGTGCGCTTTCGCATCATCGGTTATGCTCGCGACGACTTTGGACGCAACTTGAAACGCCTGTCTCACCCAGCAAAGCCGGCCAATGTGAGTATTGAAGCACATGTCGCTCAGGTGCAATTAGCAGCAATCATGCAACAAAGCGACATCTTACTTTTACCATCGCGCATTGAAGGCGTCCCCAAAGTGACGTTGGAGGCGGCTGCGAGTGGTCTTCCGTCTGTAATCTTTGACGATTATCAGACGCCATCTGTTGTGGACGGCGTTACAGGGTTCCAAGTGAAAACCTTTACCGAGATGGTCGACCGACTGCGCCTTCTTATCTCCGATCGCGCTTTGAGACTCTCGATGAGCGCAGCCGCGATTGAACATGCCAAGCGCTTCGAATGGGACGGCATTGCGAGCCTATGGGCTGCCCTGTTTCGCGGTGTCGACGATCTGGACTCCATCACTCCGCAGCGCGACAATCAGAACGTTGGAAAATCTTTCCGCCAAAGACTGCGATAATCTGGATTAAGAATTTGCCAGTCACCAACAGAAATCTCTGCCCTCGGAGTAACCCCTGAGCATCCCTGACACAGCCTTTGTGCCGCCTGTGACCGCGAGCGAACCGGAAGCACGGTTTCTCAATGAGATTGGACAGGTTTCGCGGCACTCCGCCGTCTTTTTCGCGGGCACCATATTTACCGCTGCAGTGGGTTATCTTTTCAAAATTTATGTTGCGCGCATGCTGGGTGCCGCGGCTCTGGGAATCTATGCGCTCGGCATGACGATTGTCGGTTTCTTTGGGCTATTCAGTGGACTCGGTTTCCCCCAATCTGCCGTACGTTTTGTGGCGGCCTATTCAGCCAAAAAACAAGATGATCGGCTGAATGGTTTCCTTCGCGGCGCGGTTAAGCTTCTAATCGCTGCAAACATAATTCTGGCGGGGATGATGTTGCTGCTTGGTCCCTGGTTAGCCCGCCAGCTTTATCACGCACCGGAATTGATTCCTTATCTGTGGCTCTTTGCGATCCTCCTCGTAACGATTGCATTTAGCGCTTTTCTCGGGCAGGTTTTAGCTGGCTATAAAGACATCACTCGCCGAACGATTATTTCGAGCTTCATTGCAAGTCCCCTAAACGTGGTCTTTGGGGTCGGGCTGCTCGCCATTGGCATGGGGTTGCGCGGTTATTTGATAGCGCAGGTTGCGAGCGGACTCATCGTGTTGTCTCTGCTCGCAGCAACCACGTGGAAATTGACGCCGGTGGCTGCTCGGCGCATGCCCGTTAAGCCCGTAGCGCTGGAGCCCGAGGTCTTCTGGTTCTCGGCCGCCGTCTTCGGAGTGGGTGGCCTTGAATTTCTTCTCGCGCAAGCAGACAAGATAATCATGGGAGCTTTTTTGGGCCTTCAGCAAGTCGGAATATATACGATTGCGGCCTCTCTGGTGGCCTTCGTTCCGATCGCGCTGCAGTCGGTAAATCAGATTTTTTCCCCCACCATCGCCGATCTCCATGCGCGCGGCGAGCAAGCCCTTCTGGGACGCATGTTTCAGACTCTTACCAAATGGATCATTGGCTTTACACTCCCCCTTGCGTTCGTCATGATCGTATATTCAAAAATCCTGATGCGACTGTTTGGCCCCGCATTCGAAGCCGGCTGGTTGGTGCTGATTGTTGGAACGATCGCGCAATTGATCAACACCGGGACGGGCTCAGTCGGCTACTTGCTCCTCATGTCGGGAAATCAAAGGCGCTTGATTCGAGTTCAGATCATCATGGCGTGCTTCATGGTCGCAGCCATTCTGATTTTGATAAAACCCTGGGGCATTGTCGGGGTGGCCGTTGCTTCGGCCTTGACTAATGCGGTCAGCAACGTCCTCTTTCTGAGAGAAGTGCGATCGGCGTTGCATATCACGCCCTACAACCGTACATATTTTCGCCTTCTCGGACCGAGCACCGCGAGCGTCGCCGTAGTTTTGTGCACGCGATTCTTTGTCACTCAGTTTCGTCCGCAGTGGTTCGTGATTGGTCTTGCGCTAGTCTTTTCGTACGCCACGTTTTGCGCTTTATCCCTGGCACTAGGACTTGACGACGATGACCGGATAATCGTCGCAGCGATCCAAAGAAGGTTGCCGGGAATACGCGGGAAGGCTCGATCGCTTTAAATTGTGAGATGAAACAATGACAGTGCAAAGACAGATTCATTTGCCCGAAGACCTTTGCCAAGCGGCGGAGCAGCGATTTAAACAAGGTTTCAATAACATCGATTCTCTACTGGAATTTGTTTTGCGTGAGTTGGTTCAAAGCGAGTCCGACGCTTTGGACCGGGCGGAGCAGACGCTTCTGGAGGAACGCCTGCGAAACCTGGGATATCTCTAAAATTTAGTTATGCCGCAACCCACGCTGGAAGAGTTGATTCTCGAAAGCCAGAGTCGTTTGAATCCGGCCATGACCGACCCAAACTGGTTGATTCTGCGCTCCCGACGAAAGATATTTCGCGAGGGATTGAAGAAGCTGCCGCAGTCCGCTCTTATCGTTCTCGACGTCGGGGGAAGGATTCAACCTTATCGATCTTTGCTTCAAGAGAGCATCGCCCGTTATGTGGCCATTGACCTCATCGTTACCCCTCTCGTCGATGCCGCCGCCGCTGGTGAGGCGCTACCTTTTCGCGATGAGCAGTCTGATTTCGTGATTTGCACTCAAGTCCTCGAATACTTCCCGGATCCGCGGCAAGCGGTGGCCGAGATTCGGCGTGTGATTCGAAAAGGGGGCACCGTATTCGTAAGTGCGCCTGCGATCTTCATGCGCGACAGCAACTACGATTGCTGGCGATTCCTTCCCGCAGGCTTGCGGCACCTCTTCAAGGATTTCGAACACGTCGAAGTAATTGCTGAAGGAGGTAGTGTGAGTGGGCTATGCCGGACGATAAATGTCTTCCTCGTTTCGATGACCAGACCGCAGGTCATTGCCCGGATGCTGCAATGGACGTTTGTTCCGGCGCTAAACCTGGCAGCATATCTCATAGAAAAAGTTTGTCGGAAAAACGATTTGTTTACTGCAAATTTCAGTGTGTGGGCTCGCAAATGAAACGAGAAACCTGTACGACCCTTTGTCTCCATTGCGGAGACCGCGAATGAAGTCGCTTTTGCATCGTGCCTGGGCTCGCGCTAGAAAACCGCGTGCCTTAGATGGCCTGCGATTTGATCGACCACTGCTTCTTTTTCAGAGCGACGATTGGGGACGGGTCGGCGTGCGCGACCATGAGGGTTGCGACGCACTCCGGGCAGCAGGAGTTCCTCTTGGTGAGTCACCTTATGATTTCTACAGCTTCGAAACCGCCGATGATCTAACCGCCCTCCGCGAAGTTTTGAAAGGTCATAACGATTCAGCCGGCCGCCATCCGGCTATCGTGATGAATTTCGTGACCGCTAATGTTGACTTCGCCCGTTGCCTTGCGTCCGGCGGACATGAAATATCTCTGCTTCCTCTCAGTGAAGGGTTGCCTGACCCATGGACCCGGCCTCGATTGTTCGAGGAATATCGGCGAGGCATAGCAGAAGGAATGTTTTTCCCGGCCCTACACGGGCTCACTCATTTTTGCGCGAAGGCTGTTGCCCGAGAGCTTAAGACCGACGGAGAGCGAGGTCGCCTGGTACGAAAATTGTGGAGCGCTGGTACTCCCTATATACATTGGCGAATGCCGTGGATCGGTTACGAATACTGGGATATTGAAGCAAAATCCGATCAGTATCTCGCGGTCGAAGATCAGCAGTTGGCAATTCAGCAGGCGGTGGGCCTCTACCAAAAATTATTTAATTCCACTCCAGTCAGCGCATGTGCACCAGGTTATCGGTCAAATGCGAACACGCACAAAGCGTGGTTCGATAATGGAATTCGCGTAGCGCAGAACGGACCAGGAGGCCGCCAAGCGCCTTTCCTCGATCGCCGCGGAATGCTGCATACTTTCCGCACGGTTGAGATGGAGCCCGCAGTCACCCCATGCAGTTTGGAGAGTCTCATCGGCGATGCAGAAAAATGCTTTCGCAGCGGATTGCCTGCGATCGTCTCAATTCACTCCATAAACTTTCATTCAACGATTCGAGACTTTCGAACTTTAACCCTGGCCTTGCTCGATCAATTTTTGAGCGCTCTCGAAATGAAGTGGCCGAAGATGCTTTACGTGCACGATGCGGATCTATTATGCATTGCAACCGAAGGCGCTTACCTCGCGAACGGCAGAAGCATCAGCGTGAACGAAATCAACGTATCGGCCGAGAGATGAACGAAACTCAGCTCCAGAAATCGCTCATCTTAATTACCGTTGATTGTCTTCGGGCTGATCATTGCGGTTTCCACGGATATTCCCGGCCGACAACGCCGTTTCTCGATTCGTTGGCCGAGGAATCGTTCGTTGTCCCGACTACCGTCGTAGCTGGTGCCCCGACATTTTTCTCCTTTCCATCCATCCTCGCCTCACGAATGCCCTTGGCGTTGGGAAGAGATGTGATTGGGCTGGCTCCGGGTGAAAATACATTAGCTTTATTTCTTCGCGATCTAGGTTATGCCACCGCGGCATTCTCCGCCGCCAACCCTTACCTTTCGCCTCATTTCGGGTACGACTCGGGATTTGACACCTTTAAGGACTTTCTAGACTTTGTGAAACCGCCCGCCCAGTCGGCCCCAGCCCCGTCGCCGTCGTTCGCTAAAAATCGAGGTAAGCTCAATCGCTCGTTGAGGGGAGCGGCCGGGCGATTTGGAATTGGTAAGGTTTACGACGAACTTTACTTCCAATATTGCGTTCGCATTGCCTCGCCAAGCGTGGGGAACATCGATTCGCTAAGGGAATTTCCTAACGCTGAGGTTATTGTCGATCATGCAATTTCGTGGCTCGCCTCAGCAACCAAGCGCCCATTCTTTCTCTGGCTTCATCTCATGGACGCTCACTCGCCCTATTACCCTTCACAGCAAGCGTTCCGCGACCTTACCGGACGAACAGTCTCGTCTACCAACGCCCGCTATCTTAACGAATTCTGGAAGCGTTCCGATCTAGCGCCGGGGGATTTCGAACAAAAAAAGACCGCCATCGTCGAATTGTATGACGCAGGTATTCGTTCGATAGATAGTCACGTTGAACGACTCGTCACACATTTGAAGCAAAAGAATCTTTGGAATAGCTGCACCTTCGTTCTGACGGCCGATCACGGTGAATCATTTCTTGAACACGGGCGCCGGTTTCATTCCCCTTTAAGCTTGAGCGAAGAAATCGTGCATGTACCACTCATGATTCGCGTTCCTTCAATTGCTAAACGCATAGTTTCTGACGCCCCCTTTAGCCATCTGCACCTTGCTCCGACTTTACTTGAAATTCTCGATCTGAAGCCTCCGGAATGCTTTACGGGGGTGAGCTTGTGGCGGCATCTTCAGCAACAGCAGCCGTGGGACCTCAACGCGATCACCGAATGCGTTTACGGATGCACGAATCCGTTTCGGGCTCAGGATCGAATGGGAACAAGGCTGCTGAGTGTGAGAGATCTTCGCCACAAACTGGTCATGAGACTGGATTCTGGAACGAGCGAAGAGTTCTTCGATTTAGTTGCGGATCCCCAGGAAATGTTCCCTCTTCAGCATGGAGTTCAGAACCAAGATCGGAAGAAGCTTTCGCGAGCTGCGCTTGACCATTTAAGCCAGACAGCAAGCAGCGAAAACCTAAGCCTGCGCCTTAAAGATCGTCTACGCGAGATTCTGGTGAAGTTGAATACCGCACCTTAATCGAAACCATCGGAGGATGAAATCTCAAGATACTAATTTTCTGGTTCTCGCCGCAATCTTCGCCAGCGCCGGGAAACGTTCGCGCAGTGTCATTTTCAAGAGTTTTTCCGGAGCAAGTTGATGTCGAAGGCCGAGTTCGTCGTATCCGCCTGTCAGATCCACAAAACTGAAGTGGGAATTCAATGTCTTCTGCATGCAGAACTGGTTGTACGGTAGAGCGTATATCGTCGCGCTTACCGCCTCCGCGAAGTAAACCGCGAATGGATACACCAGCGTAGGTTCGAAGCTAGACTTGTGTTGCCACATCGTCCTGCTGAAATCATCGCCGCCGATAAACCCTCCAGTTCGCACCTTTGGATAGAAACTGATCAAGTCGATCGAAATACCCCTGAGCGTGTGATCCCCATCGATATAAGCAAAATCCAATTCGTTGTTCGGTATCTGATTGATAACTTCCGTCGTTGTTCCGCGTAAAATCACTCGGCGAGTTCCCGCGAAGTCCGTCTCTGCTTTTGCCAACTGAAAGAAATGCTCAAATGTCAGATCATCTTCGTTTGCGGGCTTGTGCCATTCCTCGATGTGGCGCCATGGATCGACCATGTAATATCGGTTCACCCGCTCACAACGCTTCAAAACGAAAGCAGCGAACTCTCCTCGATAGACGCCTACTTCGGCCATGCGGACAACTTCCGCACGCCGAATGAATTCTCCCCAAAAGTCTAGTCTGGAACTAGAGAGCGAAATACAATCTTTTAATCTCTGTTGGATTGAATCTTCCAGCGCCACGGTCACAAGCCTTTCTTTCCTGAAGCGGTGCGGTTCTTTTGTAGGTTGCGTAGCATGTGCAAGGCGGCATCATTTCGCCTCGAACGCATCGGTCAATGAAATCACCTTCACTGAACTCTTGATCTGATCAATCGACGAAGCGCTCTTGAGTGTTAAGGTCAAAACCTCATTGGGGAGAAGATTGAAATAATTATCCGACGTCTCAACATCGAGATCGCCAAACGACACCTAGACGTCTCTCGCAAGCTGGTCAGACTGCAGGGTTAGCGTATTTTGCCCTCCATTCTGATTTGGGTCTACTTGAATGGCAGGTCTGACTGGAAGATGCAGATTGTGCGTAACATCAAAGAACACCAGGTTACGCGAGACTGACTTCCCAGCACTTTCCAAATCCACGACCAGAAAGCTGCTGCGCGGGTCTGCTTTTGGTAGCAAGTCCGCATGATTCAACGTCAGGCATTTTGCGCTGGATTGTGCAGGCACCTGAATATCCTTCGTCTGCTCCATTAAGAGCTTGCCGCCAAAATCGAGCAAACGCGCATGAATTGCTAAAACTTTGATCTTACATCGACGATATTATATCCACAGTCTTGAGCCCTTCGAACGAACCTCTAATGAAGTTTGATTGCTCACCGCTCGCTAAGACATCAGGATATGATCGTTAACTTAGGCATGCTTTAGACCGAACCCGGTCTGCGCAGTCCTGCTTCTTGCAGCGGTTAAGAAAACTACTTTTATGACACTGCTTTAGGCTTGATAAGTTCCTTAGTACTCACAATCGTTGCGAATTCACCTTCCAAACTCATCAAAGCTGTGTCGTGCATTTCCTCAGCGGTATAGTGCTGGCCGCTGAGGCCCTTGCGCTCGAAGGTCGCCGTAGCGTCGGAAACCACAAAAGTATCGAAGCCTAAATTTCCTGCCATTCGAGCTGTTGTAGAAATGCAGTGATCGGTGCTGAGCCCTGTGACGATGAGTTGGCTTGCCTTCATCAACTTCAATCGCTCCTCAAGATCGGTGCCGATAAAAGCGCTATTCACATTTTTTGTGAGCACCGGTTCTCCCTCGACTGGCACTGCTTCAGGCTTGACCTGAACTCCCTTGCCATTGAACAGGCTGTCGGGTTTCGGATTCACATGATGGATATGAATGACAGGCCGCCTCGTTCTTCTCCACTCAGCGAGCAGATTAGCTACATTCGATTCTGCCTCATGATTATTGCGCTGGCCCCAGCGAGGATGATCGAACGCCTCTTGCATGTCGATGACGAGCAAAACCGCCGAGCTAAGATCAGAAACCATGTACCCTCCAGGCATAGTCGCCGGTGACGTTATTGATGGCATTACGCTTCGCGCCCTGCATGAATGGGAGTTTCGAGTGTTTCAGTTCGCGATAGCGGCGTGGCGAGACCCCGAAGTGCCTGCGGAACGTCCGCGAAAAAAAGCTGATGCTGTTGAACCCTGCCGAGTACGCCGCATCGGTTATCGATTTCCCTTCGCGAATCGCTTTCGCCGCCACCGCTATTCGCAGCTTGACCGCATACGAGTGTAGCGGAACACCAACGAGGTAGTGAAAAACACGATTCAGGTGAAACGGGCTCATCTGCGCCAGCTTCGCCAAAGAGGTGAGGCTGTGGTTACACGCATATTGCTGCGTAAGCAGTTCACAGACGCGTCTAATTCGTAAGCGATACCACCCGTAACTGCTCTCCACCGAACTCCACAGAGAAAATTGCTTTTCCTCAGGGACCAATAACTGCGCCGCTGCGAGGGCAACTCCTTCCATGAGCATTTCGTCCTTGGCTTCCAGGGCGTCCGCAATCAGGCTCATTTGAAAGGCAGAGCGCGCTGAGGTTTGCTCTCTAGGAACCGCCCTGGCATCGGGTAATTGGCCTAACGCATCTTCGATCAAATCTTGTTGGAATCGAATGCTCAAGCATTCGTCTCGCGCGCCCTCCGATGGATGAAAAATTCGTTGCGAGATTCCGGGGTAAGAGAGCAGAACTTCTCCTGGCCCCAGCATCCATGTTCCCGTCCTGCGAACGATACTGAACTGGCCCGCGCGAAGAAAGGTCACGCAGTATGCCGGGACAATCTCCACCTTGCCATCGACGTGTATCTGATCTGCCGGATGGTCGAATCCCAAGACCTGCAATAACGGTGTCTGAAAAAGAGTCGTGACTCGCGTCATGATGTTTAAGTCCCCGGCTTGGAGCCCTATCGCTGTACCAACGTTTTATCTGTCCGCAAGATGAATCATCGCGGCTTAAACAATCAGATGACGAAGAAATGGCCGTCGATTTATTTAATCTGTTTTCATCTCTGCTATCAAATCGATCTCCACGCACGAACCAAATGGGATCTGTGCCACGCCAAAGGCGCTTCTGGCATGCGGTCCCGCGTCGCCAAAAACTTCGACAAGCAAATCGGACGCACCGTTAGCGACGAGATGTTGCTCGGTAAATGTAGGTGCGCTGTTGACGAGAACCATGAGCTTCACGATGCGGCTTATGTTGTTCAGGTCTCCAGCAGCGGCGTGCAGCGTACCAATCAAATCTATCGCTATGCCGCGTGCGGCCTGTTGCCCTTCGGCGGTGTTCAAACCGGCGCCAAGTTGACCGGCCCATGGCCGTCCCTCTCGCTTGGCGATGTGCCCGCTTACGAAAATTAGCGTTCCGTTCTTGACGAACGGAGCATAGGCCGCAGCAGGCACAGCTACCGGGGGCAAAGTAATGTTTAAGCGCTTCAGCGTGTCATAGATGGACCTTGAATGGATGGACATTGAATTTGTAGACTGCGAGTTCAATTTACAGCGTCAAACTGCCTTCGAGGACGGGAGTGACATTTCCGCCCACTTCAATACCCTCGGCTCCTGCTTCTCCATGAATGCGCACGTGCAGAATGCTACGGCGTTTCATTCGGGTGCCTTGCTCGCTATAGAACGTCGTACCGCTTTTTGAAGACACGAGTTTGTGTTTCATCATGTAGGCGGCAAGTGGCCCGGTCGAGCTTCCGGTCGCCGGGTCTTCCACAACGCCATAATCCGGCGCGAACATTCGCGAATACGCGCCCTCAGGCATCGGCGCAAAAGCAAAAACGCACATCGGTTCGGAATGTTCAGATATGAACCTCTTCCACGCGGAGGTATCGAAAGCTACACGGTCAACCGTCTCCCGGTCGATGATCGGCACATACAGTGTCGGGTTACTTCCTGCATCCAAGACTTGTGGTTCAATCTCGAGAAGTTGTGACTTGTTTAACCCTAGCAGGCCTGCAGCCGTCTCGCGATCCACGCCAATGCCTTCCTGAATTCGAGGCGTGGTAAGCCACAGTTTCGGCGACGGCCCTGAATCGACGTTGATGGAGATGGGGCCAATGTTCTCCTCCACGACGAACTTCAACCTGTCTTTCGGGACGATTCCTTCGTCGAGTAAGATAAACGACGTGCCGATCGTGGGATGGCCGGCAAACTTCATCTCTTTGCCGGGAGTGAATATGCGCAGCTTTGCAGCACAATCAGAACGCGTCGGAGGAAGCAAAAAGACCGTCTCGGAGAGATTCATTTCAAGTGCGATCTTCTGCATTAAATCGCCCGTCATGCCTCTAGCATCCGTGAATACCGCAAGCGGATTACCTTCCAGCGCCTTGTCGGAGAAGACATCGACAACCCGGTACCGATATGATTTGCTGGCTTTCATAACCCCTCACGGTTTAGAATATACATCGTCGATTAGCCAAATGTCTATATGAATATTGAAGCCGGATTGCACGCGTTATCCAACAAAAGCAGACTGCAAATTCTCGCCTGGCTGAAAGACCCCACGGGGAACTTCCCCCCGCAAGTCGACGGTGACCGGGTGAAAGATGGCGTGTGTGGATTGCTGATTGCAAGAAAACTTGGATTCAGCCAGCCAACCGTGAGCGAGCATCTTAAAATTCTGTCGCAAGCGAAGCTCTTGAAAGGGAAACGCATAAAAAAATGGACGTTCTACAAGCGTAACGAGAAGCGAATCGAAGAATTAAAAAAGAATATTTCGACGAAGTTGTGAAGTATCCCCCCCCAAAAACTCTAGCTACGGCTTGGACGCGGCAGCGTAATTACTTACGCGCCTTGCGACCGCTTGTGCGAATCGTTGCGGCGCGTCGGGGTCAGGAGCCAGAAACAGATGCGGCTCAATCATTTCCAACTCCATTAGAAGTAGTGTGTCCTCACGTTGCACACCGTCAACTCTGGCGTAGACCGAAGAGCGGCCCGATGCGCGCAGCACGGCATCAGCCTGGTTTTTTATATTTTCGTTCGGCTCAACGGCATTCCAGCTACCGCCGAAATCGTGTTGCACTCGAAAGTCGCCTGTCCGCGGCACCTTCCGGACGGCGTGACTAAACTCTCCGCCAAAATAAATCAGCGATAACTCGCCAAGGGTCTCTATCTCGGGCACGTACTCTTGCAGCATCATGCTTCGTTCCCTAAGAAGTGAATCGAGTTTTTGTTGATCATCACGCAACGAAGTCCTCGCGTCCATCGGGCCACTGACCCACGTGTGCAGAGATGTTCCCGAAATCGTCGGCTTCATCGCCGCTCGTTCCCAACCTTGGGCGCTAAGAATTCCGCGTATGGATGCATTTGAATATTGCTCTGCATAGACAGTTGGAATAATCCTCACTCCCGCCGCCATCAAATCAGCCAGGTATGTCTTTTCCGCGTTCCAGCGCACGGTAGAGTGGTCATTCAGAAGATTGACGCCTTGGTTGTTGAGCGAATCGATCCATAAAAAAAACTCTCTTGGATGATGGAAATAGTCCCAGCATGACCGGAGTACGACTGCATCAAATTGAGACCAGTCCACGCCTGCCCCGTCCCATGGAATTCCAACTGCCTCAATCCCCAATTGCGCCAACGCGTTCGCTGCCAACAAGTCATCATCCGTGATCTGGGGATGCTTCTTGTAAGTGACGAACGCAACTTGACGCCCTTTTCTTTTCCTCGTACGTTCTCCTCGCCCTTGACGCATCGCTGAATCGTGTTGCGCGATCTGCGAATCGGCCTCACTTCGAATTCAGTGCAAATCCTTCATCAAGTAGATAGCGCCAGGCGTTGGTTTCTCGGAGTACGGCCCACTCTCTTTGAATCCAACTCGTGCGTAAAGTTGGAGCGCCGCCTCCATCGTAGGTAGAGTATCCGCCATCATTCTCGTGTATCCCTCAACTCTCGCTTGCGAAACAAGCCACTCGAGTAAGGCGACGGCGACTTTTTTGCCTCGCTGATCTTGGCGCACGTAGAGCCGTTTCATCTCACACGATGTTTCGTCCAGTCTGCGCAAGGCCGCGCACCCGACAGCTTTGCCCGAGGCCATGGCCAATGCCAAACGGCCCGAGGGGCGCTTGTAGTCTCCCGGAAGATTGTCGAACTCCTCTCCAAAGCCGAGTGTCTCGCGGCCAAAGCCAAGCGACGCCCAATATTCTTTGAACAAGATCCTTATAATAGCCAAATCTTCGGGGCTCGATACGTGCCGGATTACCACGGTCTGCACCAATCCGCTCCTATCAAATCTAAATTCTCAAGTACTCGGTTCTTGCACAATCTTGCTTGGATGGAACGACCGTTAGCAACCGAAGATAAACTAAAAGGGATCAAGCGGAGCGGATGGTCCGGTCAAGTTTGTTTGAATTGTTGTTCCGTTCGCTGCCGCGCCACCGTGTACTCTAAGAAGATGTTGATGCGGGGGTGGATGCGGAAGATTGGTAGCAGATTTGCGGCCTAAATCAGCGGCTATTCACTATCGCTGCGACGCCTCGCTCTGCAATGATTCCCGACTTGTATTTGCGCCAAGCACAGGCCAAGCGAGGGGCCTTCATTTTCCTCAAAGCAAGTGAGCCCTTCTAAATCGCGTGTGCTTAGATGTCTTTCACTCAAAAGTTTCTCAATAAGCATGTCGTTTTCCAATCTCCTGTCAAAACCAATTTCCTGTCAAAATCAACGTTTTGTCAACGAATCAACGCACGCTAAATCCAGAGGCGATATGGCACGTCTAAAATTTGCTGCGACCTTCGCTTTGTCCCTCATCATAAGTGGTTCGGCGGCGTCCGAAACCGGCATTGCAGCCCTGGACTGGAAGCAAACATCTTCTCTCCCGATCGCCGCTGGAAAACTGGCCACGATCCGGTTAACTCCCTGTCCGGCGGGCATTGATACGACGAGCCGGGCTGGGTACGACATTTTTATTTCAGGCGGCGGCAAGAGCGAGGCCGCCAGGGTGGTTTCCGGAAGCTGTGTTTCCGGTGCCGCATCGGGCACAATCGCCGTCGTTCCTTTTTTTTCCTATGCTAGCGGCGCAGCGATAGGATCTGCTTCTACAGGAATACAAGAAGCGATCAATTTAGCCTGTGGCATCGACAAAACTACCTACCTCAATACTCACTGTAATGTCGCGGTCCCTCCCGACGGTCCCGCCTCGGGCAAGGAGCACAAATCTTCGCTCAACACGTACAACGTGTATGGGACGATTTATTTGCATGCGAATCAGTCGGTATTGAATGGCTATGGGGTGTCGTTGAACTGTTTGGGGCGCGGGGCTTGCTTGCAGGTGGGAGATTTAAAGAATTCAAACGATTATACGAATACGACGGTGTTGGGATTGAGTTTTCGCGCTCCGGTGGATTTGTCGACGAATCCGTCGTTTGCCGGCGTCGCAATTGCGCAGACGCAGCGAACCTCGCAGGTGGTGACGGTGAGTACCGGCTCCGCACACGGTTTTCGGGTTGGAGATATGGTGACGATTCTGTTCACCGACTCCAGCGCGTATTGGGGAGATGCGATCGTCACGGCAGTGCCGAATGCAACCACATTTCAGTATGCGCACGCGGGGGCGGATCTGGCGGCGCAGACGACGCCGGGGGTTGTTGCCCTGGCCTATGTGGCGATCCTCGATAACGCAGTAAATACCAATCTTGCGGATATCTCTTACGACAAGGTCGGGGAGAATGGGAAGTTCAATAACTTTTTTGATTTGTGGGATGACGAGAACGTTACGATTACGCACTTCAACAACAACGCGATCAGTTTGAACGGGAATGCGAACTGGACTGGATCTTTTGTCTTTTCCGCGGGCAATCAGGCGCAGCAGATTGCTCCGGTGATTACGTTGCGGGATTCGTCGATCACGGCGAACACCTCGAATGGAGTGACGGTTTCAAAGAGCTACGAGCGTATGGAGGAAGAGGGCTTGTGGACTCCTACTCTGAGAGATGTGCTGATCGAGCGCTGGCTTAACATACGTGGCAAGACCTCCCAGGAAACAAGCTTCAGATTAAACCGGGCGCAACGTGAATATTCACGGCGGTGCGGAAAGAAAAACATTGTTCTCAAGGCCCGGCAATTAGGAGTTACGACATACGTTGCGGCTCGATTTTTTTTGGAGACAATCACCAAGGGAGGAACTGTAACTTTGCAGGTCGCCCAAGACCGAGAATCGGCCGAGGATATTTTTCGAATTGTTCATCGATTTTGGGATGGATTACCGGAAGACTGCCGGAATGGGACCTTAGCAACGTCCCGCAGCAACGCGCGGCAATTAGCGTTTCCGCACCTTGACAGTGAGTACTTGGTTGCATCGGCCGCCGAGAACGCGGGTAGGGGAATAACGATTCAAAATTTGCACTGTTCTGAAGTTGCCCGATGGGGACGGGGTGGCGAAGAAGTGCTGGCATCTTTGCGAGCTGCGGTAGTTCCGGGGGGTGAGATTGTGATGGAGTCCACGCCTAATGGCGCGGGGGGCCTGTTCTACGACGAGTGGCAGAGGGCGAACGAAACTGGGTATGAGAAGCATTTTTTCCCGTGGTGGTTCGAACCCAGTTACAGGATGGAGCCGGGGAGCGACATGTTTCCGCTGGCAGAAGATGAGATCGAATTAGTTAAGAATCACGGTATCGATCATCGTCAGCTTTCATGGCGCCGGAAACAACGAAGTCTATTGCGGAAGTTCACTGGGCAAGAGTTTGGGGAGGATGATGTCTCGTGCTTTCTGGCGTCCGGCGATTGTGTCTTCGACCTAGAAGCTGTGGAACGGGCCTTGAGTTTTGCGACGGAACCTTTGGAGAGCCGTGATAATGGTCGGTTTATGACCTGGTTGCCGGCGAGGCCTGGACGAGAATATGTCATTGGCGTGGACCCAGCGGGGGGCGGCGCGGAAGGAGATTATTCATGCGCGGAAGTAATCGATCGTGAGATGGGCGCCCAGTGTGCGGAGTTGCGCGGGCATTATCCTCCGCGCGAATTCGCCCGGAAGTTGGTGGAGCTGGGAAGAGAATACAACTGCGGTTTGATTGCGGTAGAACGCAACAACCATGGACACGCAGTGCTGGCCCTTCTACATACATTGGATTATTCAAATATATACGTGCAAAAAGGACAAGATGGGTGGCTGACGTCGGCGGTTAGCAGGCCGGTGATGATTGAGAATCTGGCGTTAGCGCTGGCGGAAGATCCTGCAAAGTTTCGAAGCTTGCGGCTCTTGAACGAGTGCCGCACATTTGTTCGGGGAGCAGATGGAAATACCGGGGCGGCGGCGGGAACCCACGACGATTGCGTTATGGCACTAGCGATTGCGTGGGAGGTGAGAAGAACGGAAGCTGGCCGGACGCGTTCCGGGCCTCGATGGGACGCGCTATCCAATAGCTAACCATATGAAGTGTGACGGTCGTCACACTGGAATAGGCCAGCGCGGAGTATCGTCCGTCGGTGTCTCGGATTGGTTCTCTTTCACTTAGCAACGAGTACGAAGGTGATGACACGCTTGTGAAGCTATGACCACCCAAGCGGTCCAACATCTGAGAAGAATGCGTGGAGGATCACAGAGTCATCTAATGCGATGTGATGACGCTCATTACTATGTCGTAAAGTTTCGTAACAACCCGCAACATGAACGAGTACTGGCAAATGAATTTCTTGCCACAAGATTGGCAGGAATTGTTGGTTTACCGGTGCCTGTAGTTGAAGTCATCGAAGTGAAGCCGTGGTTGGTGGAGAATACAGCTGAACTTTCCATTTTACTTAGTGGACGAGAAATAAAAGTCGAGTCGGGACTGCAGTTTGGCTCGCGATATGTGGTCAGCCCGTCGACGGGAATATGTGCGAATTCCTGGACGCTGACCTTCTCAATAGAGTAAGGAATATTGAGACGTTCGCGGGGATGCTTGCGATAGATAAGTGGACCTGTAATGCGGATGGGCGGCAAGCGGCTTTCTGGAAAAAGTCACGAGAGAAAAAATTTTCTGCGACCTTCATCGACCAAGGATATTGCTTCAATGCCGGGGAATGGACGTTTCCGGACTTCCCGCTCAGGGGAGTGTACCCGAGAAATGAAGTATACGCGCGCGTGAATGGGTGGGAGTCTTTCGAGCCCTGGTTATCGCGGGTTGAGAAGTTGAGCGACGAGGCGATTTGGCGTGTGGCAGGAGAGATACCACCCGCTTGGTACGGCGGTTTATGGGATGAACTGGAGTTGTTGGTGAAACACTTAATCGAGCGGAAATCTGTAGTCCGTGAGTTAATACTAGCTTTTCGCGGATCGCCCCGAAGGCCGTTTCCGCAGTGGCCGTATGAGTCTTGATGCTGCGAGTGAATGACTGAATAAATCTCCATGACCGAGAGACGACAATTTGAGCTTTCTCTTTTGCGGTTCTTACCGTTTACAGGGCGAGACGATTTCATCACTATCGGATTCACCCTGTTGGAGGATAACGGCTGGTTTAAAGATATGCGCTTCACGCGGGACTGGCACCTGTTGCGTTGTATTGCCCCTGAGATGGAACTGGAGTGGCTGGAAGCGGCGGAACGAGAAATTCGCGACCAATTGCAATTCGTACAGAATCATGAAGATGTCAGGCGGCTCATCGAAGTTACATTCGGTTCCACTTTCGATGTCGCGCCGGTGAAGGGGATACTGGCAGATAATCCCGCGAAAGAGATGGAAACTCTGACTGCTATTCATTTAGCAGCTAGTAGCCGGGGAGATGAGCCGCACCGGGCTGGTCGAAAGGCGATCGTGTACCAGATGTCCGAGGCGTTTTCGAAAGCCGGGGTGCTTAAGCTCATGCAAACTGATTTGGACATGGGAAGATACATGGGTGTCGGAGATCCGTTTCGGATCGATTTTGGATACCGGACGGGGGCGACATTGAAGATGTTTCACGGTGTGTCAGTTGCTGTCAATGTGGACCAGGCATTGGCGCTGGCCTATCGATATTCCCGGATCGAACAGATGATGCGGCAGGAACAGCTCCAGCCTTCATTTACGGCGATATTGGAACATCGGCCTGCGGTAAAGGAAGAGCGCAATCAGTTTGCGATCGACACCATGGGTACAAAGCGGAGTGATTGTGAAAACTCTGGGGGATATCGAAGGGATTGCGTCGGGAATACGGATGGAGATGCGACTCTAGCCCGGAGTTCCTGGCAGCTACCATGAGTGACGGGACAGAGCGTTCGTAAGGCAATATTTGTATATGACGACGGCATGGCGAGAGCCATGCCGTTTTTGCGTGCGGCAAACCATCAGGACGCTCACCGTTTTTTAAAAAAGAGGCAGCTTGATCTGGAGAATAAGGGCCGATCAAGCAAATGTGGCTCGCTATTGACAGCCGAGACTCCCTTCCCGCACTGGATGGGATCAGCACTACGAGGCAATCATGAAAATTCAGGAAAAAGTTCGCGAAGTAATTCGCCGAGTAGGAACAATGTCTTTGCAAGGTTTGTTTTCCGCAGGTTCTGACGCCGGTATGTACGGGCGGCGGACAGTGGGAGCGGGGTCGAACCTGGCCCCGTTATATTCTCCGGCTTTTGCGCGGGCGGGCGCTCCTACGTCACAGAATCTAGCCCTGAAGCCAACGCCGGCTAATTTGCGTAAATTCGCGGAAACTCCGGTGGCTCGCCGCGCGATCAATGTGATTAAGGACCGGATCGTGGGTATGCGCTGGCGCATTCAGCCTCGGCGAGGACGAACCATCGAGCAAATTCCGGATGGTGCATATCGAATTCAGTTGCTCACGGAGAATTTTGAAGCGCCTAATCCTGACGATTCATTCCGGTCTTTGCTCGAGCAAGTTCTGGAAGATGTGATCGTGGGTGGATTCGGAGCGATTGAAATAGGACTAAGCGATCATGCCGTGACCGAACATAGCTCGGCAATCCACTCGCTGCCTTTAGTGATGTGGCCGGTGGACGGGGCGACGATACGCATCATGACGGATTGGAATGGGAATCCGGATTCACCGAGGTATGCGCAGGTTACAGGGCTTTACGGCGCGGAGGGGCAGGTCGTTCTCGATGATAACGAACTTAGTTATATCCGGCTGAATCCACGATCGCACACGCCCTTTGGATTGGGGCGAGTAGAAGTTGCGTTTGAAACCATCAGCGCTTTCCTGGGCGCGTACCGCTACGCAGGACAGCTTGCAACGAATTCAGTGGTGCAGTATGCGATTTGGCTCCAGGGTTTGACTCCCGCTCACCATGAGCGCTTGATCCGATGGTGGCAGGACGAGATTGAAGGAACGGGGCGGGTACCGATTATCTCCGCGGAGTCTAAACCGGAAGTGTTGCGATTCGGGGCGGGAACGGACGCTGATCTAAGGCTGGCCTGGCAGGAATTTCTAATTCGTATCATCGCAAATGCCTTTGACCTGCCGGCGGTATTCCTCGGGCTCGAACAGGATGTGAATCGGTCTACGGCCGCGGAGATGACGGAGATGGCATTTCGCTCGGCAATCGTGCCAACGGCACGCTTAATTGCCGAGTCGCTTACGCGAGATGTGATTTGCAAAAGGCTGGGATGGTCTGATCTGGAATTTGTGTTCACCGACGTCGATGCGCAGGACGAAATGGAACAAGCTCAAATCGATGAAATCCTGCTCCGCAACGGCGTGGTTACTGTGAATGAAGTACGACGGGCGCGAGGACTGGCAGAGATCATCGGATCATCGTAATCAGAACTCAGTGTGAGTAATGAAACAGGTCATACCAGGAGATAAGTAGATGGGATTGTCTTTGGAATCGATGGCGATACACATGCCGACGGTATTCGGGCACCCGAATCGGGCCGGATTTCGGGGAGTGCTGACTAGCGTGGATGCTGCGTCAGACAAGTCTCCGTCTGGCGCACGAGGCCATCGCGTGCTGCTGACTCGCAGCGCCGCCGAGGCAGCCATTCCCTCGCTTATGGGAATGGGGCTTGATTACTCGCCTGGGCTGGACCGGCACGATGCTCGCAGGAAAATTGGAGTAATCACCCGGGCGGAGATTGTGGGACGAGCAATCGAAGTTGGCGGTTTTCTATATGCGAGGGATTTTCCGGAGATAGTGAAGGAGATAGGAAGGTCTCGACTACGGAATGAGACGATCTCGGCGGCGCCCCAGACTGGCGGGAAGGCAGAAAGCATGTCGGGCGCGGAGCTTGGCATGTCTTACGAGATCACTGATGCGCTGGTAGAAGACATCAAGGCTAGCGTGTGGGTTTTGAACCGGGTTACGTTCACTGGCGCGGCTGTACTGAGGCGAGATAAGGCAGCCTATGGTTCGACTTGGATTGAACTTGCATAGGCAGACCGAGGAGTTGTAAGTCAGCTGTAAACAAATAGGCAGAAATAGTTTAGGGAGGATGTAAATGAGTGAAGAAATCGTCCAGCAAATGGTGATCGCGGCCGAACGGTTGGCTGCGGCAAGCGAGACACTAGATCGCGTATTGGGAAAACTCGATGCACAACAAGAAGTTCTCAACGCAAAAGTGGATCGAATAGTGGCTGCTGTCGAGGAAAGCATTTCTCAGTTTGACAAACAGAGCAGTGGGGCGGAAGGCACCGAAGTCCAGAAACGCGTGGATCAATTGGAGAAATCCAATGCTGAATTAAAAGCCCAGGCTTCGCGGATGGTGCGTAAAACTTTGTCTCCCGTCGTGTCTGCCCTTATTGGGAAAAACGCCATCGATAGTGAGCGATTTGATGAGGGCATGCTCAACAAGACGTTGTCGACACTTAGCGTCGAGCAACGTATCGCAGTGAAGGCAGAATTGGCAAGGGCGGGAATGATCGACTAATTGTTCACAATTACGACGTTTCGAGTGCGATGGGTGCGGCTTAGTCGCACCTTTTTTTATTGCGACTTCTTATTGTGAATCAACAGCAATTAGAAGAGCGGAACGATCTGAAGATTTTGCTGCGGATTTGGAACGAAATCTTAATTTAGGAGAAAACATGAAGGCGAATTTTTTGGATTTACACGCTGCTGCGGACTTTCTGGGGCCGGGTGCGGTGGAAGTTCCGAGGTATCAGTCAGAGATCACCGACATTGTTCGCCGGAGAGGCGCGTTCGGACTGCGCATAAAGCAAGTGCCAGCAACGGGACATCCGTCTCAGTTCTTTGAGCAGACCGCGATTGCCTCCCCAAGTGCGGCTCAGGCATTCGTTGATCCAAGGGCAATTGTGCCCACGACGCAGGCGCCAACTCGAGTGGAACGTAGCGTTCCGTTGAAGGCTCTTGTTTCTCAGATCAACTACAGCTTGTTCGACACCGAAGTCGGGATGCAGCAGAGCCAGTTTGCATATCTGCAAGCTAAAGACCTGGCCGATGCGGTGACCGGACTTATGCGCACGCACGATGTCGCGCTATGGAACGGTAATGACACGTCTTTGACGGCTTCGACCACTTCCCAATATTTCGGCGCCATCGGGCAGATTGAGGCGGGTGGTAACACCACTACTGTTGCGGCGGGGGCCAGCATCGTTGACGGACTGAAGAGCACGATCGCACAGATGGTATCGGCGTCGTCGTACGAAGTCAGGCCTACGGCTATTTATGCGAATCCCGTCTTACTCGATCTGATTGATCGCGAGATGAAGGCGGAGTTCAACGTTGTTCTTTCAACATCCCAAATCACAGGAGGAATAACGGTAAAGATGTTGAGCACGCAGGCCGGTGATCTGCCGCTTATTCCCGAATGGACTTTGCCTTACACGGGAACGGGCGGGGCGGGCAGCGTTCTACCGGCGTACATCATCAGTGAAGACATGATTGAGTATCACTGGCTGACGGACCCTAATCCACGAGTATTCAAACTGGGATTGCCGAACTCGCTGCTCACAGAAAGCGTCGTCGTTAAATTTGGCGGTGTTGTGGTCAAGGGGGCGAATTATGCCCATTACGAAGTGAAGGTAAACCGGTAGTCGTAGAGGTGCGGAAGCGGGCGCAATTGCGTTGCGGCATCAAGCCGCAGTCGTGGAGCGCCCGCACGCGTCTCGGATCTGGACCTCAACATGAATTACCTGCAACCATCAGAATACGAGCTATACGGACTCGAACCTACAACAGCTCTATCGTGGGTGACGGCAGCGTCGGCGATTATCGACGCTCATTGCAGTAGAACGACGCTTGGAATTGCGACATATACCGAGAGACTCCGAACGGAGAATCGCCATCGCCCGCTGCGCCTTACTTATTTGCCTCTCAGTGCGGTAGATCCGGCCACCTTTCCAATTGTTTCGGCCCAAGCACGGTACTCAACGCCGCGGCGTGGAGAAATGGAATATGACTCGATTGTTTGGGATGCGGCGATTGTGTTCGGGATTCCCGGCACGTGGGTAAGGCTAAATGTTGCGGATCTGGACTATTTTTCCGTTACCGGAGAAATTACGCTTCCAATCAACGCTCTTGGCTGGACGTTCACTGAGATCGAAATTGTGTATACGGCAGGTCTTGCCACGTTTCCTGACGTGGTGAAAGTGGCGTGCGCGCAGATTGTCAGAAATGCGCAGGCAACTCCGGCGCTCAATGTGAAGCGGAACGTGCTGCCTGACCGAATGCAGTTGATGTACTTCTCTGATTCATTGATGGATGCGACGGTGCAGTCATTGCTGGCGCCTTACGTAGCGCGGAAGGTTGGGTGACGGAGAATGACTGGGATTTCTGGAACGGCAGCAGCGCGTGCAGCTGATGCGATGCTACAGACTCTTGGCGGGGCCCAAATAGCGTTGGTCTTTGCGGCAGCAGGACACCCCGGGGGTGCGAATGCTCAACTCGGTTTGATCGACCCTGGAGTAGTGCTGGTTGCGATCTCGCCGGTGATAGTTAGTGAAATAACCACAGAGATTAGCGGCCCCCGAAGGCGGTTGGAAGTACTGGCGAGCCATGCGGCTTTGGCGGAGTCAATCAGCCAGCGAAATGTCGCTTCGGGCGATGTGCTCTTCGAGACGGCGTTGGGTTTAGTGTACTTCGGCGAGATGTTCCACATAGAAGGTTTCGTGGTCGAAAGGCTTGGAGGGGTGAGTTACCTCTATCGGGTGGTTGCAGTTTCCTAGGAAAGATCAAACAGACAACTTCGCAACCTGGACACATGGTGCACGCGCCCTGGTTCTGATGGGAGAGGTATGCAAGCAGCCAAAGATAGTTTTTATGTTGCCTTAAGGGAACGATTGGTGGGGCTTAATCCTTCGCGCACTATGGTGATTGACGGCGTAACAGTTCCGGCAATCGTTGTACGGGAAAATATGGAGCCGCGATTTGTTGAAGCGCAAGCGGGAGCGTTTTTTTTGGACTTTGGTGAAATTCTAATTGCGGAAAGTTCGCGTCCAATGCTTGGAATCGACTGCAAGATTTGGTATGCGAGTGAGGGTAGCGGGGGGACGGGCGTGGATCGGGGAAGGATGCTCGCGGAAATGGATGGAGAACTGTTAGGCATGTGTGATCCGCCCCATGCAGCAATGTTTGACTACAGCCAGACTCCGATTGCGAACCTTGGATCGGGAATTTTCTGGACGGTGCCAGAGATGAACAATGTGCTCGAAGGCCGCGCGGTTGAAAAACAACAATGGAGTGCGGGGAGAGGACGCGTAAGTCGTCAGGCTCAGCTGCGGATTTACTTTTTCTTACCTGAGGTTGAGGCGTGAGCCGCGCCGGGCTACGACCGATATCACGACAGACGCGAGCATACTTCGCTGCGGTTGACCGAGTAAATGGACCTATGACTATCTTCGATCCGTCGAAGGATAGCGGATTTCAACTGGATGCGCCGCCAGCACCCTGGATTGATTTGGGGTGGATAGAAAATTTTAAGAGGACCACTACTTCTCAAATTGAAGAGCTGAGTGCAGGTGCTGCAGGAGCAGTTGCTAGACAGGCACGCCACGCCTTGGGCGCGCGGGTGGAGTTTGAGTTTCGCGATTGGGGTAAATTGCAGATGGCGCTCGCTGGTGGAGCGGAGCACATGAATGTGCTTGCGAGCGACCCAAGCGCAAATCGGGCTGGATCTGGAGGAACGGCGCTGGCGGCGGTTCCATTGCTCCCAGGCTCCTCAGCTACCGAACTTTTGTTGGGAACTGGCTCGGCCGGCGGTTTTCGGACGGGCGACTTAATCGCCTGCGACGTGGATTATGCGCAGCAGGTTGGGTACGTGGGTAGCGGCGTAGCGGCGGCCTATGTCAAGAGCTCCGCCAACGTCAGGCAAGATACCAACTACGTTCGGCGGGTGACATTCAACGTTGGGCGGGTGGCATTTACAACGCCTGGGTCCTTGGTGCTTGCCCAGGCACTACCTGGGGGCCCGCCCCTCGCGGGGGCTTCGGTGCAGAGAGTAACTGCGTTTGTGGACCGTGAAGGCGGGACATTTCTTCAGCAGTGGACTGCGTTGTTTGTGGCGGAGGACGAATCGGGCGGTAGAGTTTGTTTTTATTATCCGATTTTGAGTCCCTGTACCGTTAAGAGCGACTGGGTAAGAGAAAGCCTTGCCGAAATACAGAAACCTCTCGGACAGATGGCGTTACATGCCGCCTTCATTTCTCTTCCGACTACTGACGGCAACGACGCGGCCCTCGTTCTCAGTTATAGGAGTTACTTTCCCGCCAGCGGTTCGCCAGTTTACTGACAAACCGCGGCTCCAAGGCAGACAACACCCTGCAGGTGCAGCAGTCCTGTGAAAGCCATACCACGAAGCTTATGAAATTGCTGATCGACAATTCGGACGGTCTCGGGCTGCAAGATCATACGTCTGTTCTGGATCCGGTGCAGCCTGCGACACTAGTGCGCAGACTTAACCGGCCGGCAGAAATGAAGTTCGGCTTGGTGCCAGGGCCAGGACCTTTCGTAGTGCCTGCGCACCACGCTCGCGTGATACTGATTGCCGATAGCGGGATGCATTTGTTTACGGGGTATACCGCCCAACCACCAGCGGGCACGTATGTTGGATGGGGAGATCGCGGCTCAGTCTATCGGTACGAAGTAAATGCACTCAGCGATGTCACCTTGATGGATGAGAAGGCGCCACCACCTCATCCTGCTTTCGTAAACCGGAGAACTGGCGATGCCTTCACGCAATTGACTCAAGACGCGCTTCCCAACTTTTTCGACCTAAGCGGCGTTGAACTGGGGGACACCTGTCCCTACTTCAACGTCGATCCGGCGAAGAAGTGGACGGAACTTGCCGCGGAAATTGCAGTTGCTGGTCGCTGTTCTTATCGTGACCTAGACGGGAAGCTGTTCCTCGCGCCCCTTGGGGCGAGTGCTTATGCAATGACGGAACAGGATGCTTCATTCTCTCCGGCCGGACTGCGATTGCAGAGCGTAGACCGTGTCGTGAATGATCTAACAATCCTAGGAGAGCTAGAGCCTGCGGCACACGTGAAAGACTTCTTTGTCGGGGACGGACACACGACGAAATTCCACCTGTCACAAAAACCGATTATACGCGGGACGCCCATCCATCGAAGGATGTATTGCCGGGTTTCGAGTTACTCGTTTAGGATCTGACACCTCAATTCAGGCATTAGTTGGGGGATCGGTCGCAGGTACGCAGATAGTCACTCAGGTGGGGCACCACTATGTGTTCTCCACTCAACTGTATCCCGCTGAAGCTTATCGATCGCAACAAGTCTTTCATTCTTCAGTGCATGGGATCGGCAACGCTTTGGGCGGTAAATCGATAGGATGTAACGTTCGAATTGTGTTGCAGGTCCAGGATATTAATCCGGGAAATCCGGCAACGCAGGTTGCCCCTGCGACCGTTCTTTATGACGGACTAGTAACGAATGCGCCGGACTTTTGCAACTACGCGCTCGTTAACGCGGGCGCGATTCATGCCGCAATCGCGTTCACTTATATCGCTCTACCGTTCGATGCATTGGTGCGAAGCACTATTCCTGGTGCGACCACGATTACCGTGCTAACCGGATCGTTGCTTGAGGGTGCGCAATGCCGGATTTCTTCCGCGCTCGCCGTGGAGTTTTACCCGGAATATATCCCAGCGGCAAATCAACTGATTGAGGTGAGTTATCGAGGTGAGGGCCATGCTGCGGCGCGCATTGTGAACTCGGCCGGTATTTCTGCCTTGAGCAACGGCAGAGATGATGGTGTGCGGGGGAATATTCGGCAGGTTGGCTTACCTGTTCCGCGCACCTCGATTGGTTGCGAAAATGCCGCACTGGCGTTGCTGGATGATGCGACGCAGGGGTGGGCGGGCGAATATCAGGCGTGGTCAGCTTATTTGCCAGGTGGGGCAAGCGACATCTTTCCAGGGGATGGACTGGCGATCAATGTTCCTTCACGGGGGGCAATTTTTAATGCGATCGTTGTCGAAGTCAAAGTGTCACTGGCAGATTTGGGGGGTGAGAACAGCCGATACACTCTCCGGTTTGTAGATGCGGGCGATCCTTCTTTGGACTTCGCATTTTTAACGGCACTAGTGAAGCAAAGGCAGGCCTTAGTTCCAGTCGAACTGACGCAGGTTGGAAATGCTTATCTAGATGATTTAACAAATGCCGATTTCACTAATATAGGATCGACCACGGTAACTATCGATGCAGGCGTGACGCCAGTGGCTGGTGGCGGGATCGAGGTGAGGAATTCGGACGCGGGATGGGGAGTTACTAATAACCGCAATTTGATTGGGCGCTTCACGAGCGGCGCGTTTTCGCTTACGCGATATGCAAGATCTCAAGTTTACTTTCTGAAGAGCTTTGACAATAGTGTGCCACCGAAATACTCCAGATATTCGGCGGCACTGCGTGTTGACTATCCGTTCTAGGTATCGAACAAGTTAGCCGATCTCCTCGCTCCAGTTTTCCATGGACTTTTTAACGGCGAGCATAAATTTATCGGCGAGTGCGCCATCGATAATCCGGTGATCGTAGCCGAGAGTTAGATGGACCACTGAACGGATCGCGATGGAGTCGGCACCGTCCTGGTCAGTGATTACCATCGGTTGCTTGGCGATTCCGCCGACGCCCATGATTGCCACGTTGGGCTGATTAATGATGGGCAACCCGAAGACTGCGCCAAACTGGCCAGGGTTAGTAATGGTGAAGGTTGCGCCTTCGACGTCGGCAGGCATCAACTTCTTGGTTCTAGATCGCTCGCCTAAGTCGGTGATGCCGCGCTGGAGGCCGAGAAAGTTTAAATCTCCGGCGTTCCTTAAAACCGGGACGATCAAGCCCCAATCCAGCGCCACGGCGATGCCAGCGTTGATTTGCTTGTGATAGCGAACGCTGTCCCCGTCGAGCGAAGCGTTGACGATTGGGTATTGCTGAAGTGCAATGATCGCGGCGCGCACGAAAAATGGCATGAAGGTCAGACGAACGCCGTGGCGCTGTTCGAAGCCAGTTTTCAGTTTGTTTCGCAGATTGACGATCCGGGTCATATCCACTTCAAACATGCAGTGAACATGAGCGCTGGTGCGACGCGATTCGATCATGCGCTGAGCGATGATTTTGCGCATTTGGGACATCGGGACAAGGTCGCCAGTAACCATTGACGAGGCGGGGGGTGTTGCACGTGGCGCAGAGGGCGAGGCTGAGCGTTCAACCGAGGCCTCGGTTGGCTGAATTGATGTGGTCTTGCGATTGTCCACGAAGTCAAGGACGTCTTGTTTGGTGACCCGGCCTCCGGTTCCTGTGCCGCTCAACTTTGCCAAGTCCACGTTGTGCTCTCGAGCCAACTTTCGGACTAGCGGAGAAGAACGGACATCCGAATCGTCTTCTTCGGACGCTGGGGCCTGGGCCGCGAGTTGCTGAGGAGGAGGCGCACTAGCCTCTCTGTTAAGGGGCGTCGGAGCAACTGCTGTGGATGGGGCGCTGGCACTTGTCGAGGCGTTTGAAGTCCCATCACCGATGATGCCGACGATCGTATTGACCTGGACCGTGTTGCCCTCTGACACCTTAATTTCCTGTAGAACGCCGCTCGCGGGAGCGGGAATTTCAGCGTCAACCTTGTCGGTGGAGATCTCGAAGAGGGGTTCGTCGCGTTGAACTTTTTCACCGGCTTTCTTGAGCCACTTGGTGATGGTTCCTTCGAAGATTGACTCCCCCATTTGAGGCATTACAACGTCAGTCGGCATAGCTCCCTTTCAAATCAAGACCGCGCAGTGTGAAGACACCGAAGAAACATTATATCGAAGCCGCCCACAGATTCGTCCGAGGTTTCGGCTCGTCCCTCTTGGCGGGCGACTCATTCGTTGAAGAGGTGTGCGTTGGAGTTGATGCAAGATTTGGGAGCCACGCAAAACTTTTTTGGAGCGATAGATATGAAATCTGCTGCAGCAGCCTTGATCATGAGCCTGCTCACATTGCACTGTCCGCTTAGCTGGGGGCAAGCTGCCTACACAGGCGGCGGGTCGGACACTGGAAAGGAATTGCTTTCGGTGTCAGGGAGCGGCTGTGCAGCGCCAAACTTTTGTGCCTTCACCGGCATTGACGTCGTTCCTTGGGGCACGGTACCGAATCTTGGCGGCGCAACGAACAACGGGGCGACGGTCGTCGACACTTCCTTTTTGGGTCATTTGAACGGAGACGGGGTAACCACCTTCAACAATTCATCGCTCTTGAGTTCGGTTACAAGGTTGACTGATTCGGTCAGCGCCGTGGGCAAAGCCAACGTCAACTTTACGGCGGGGGCGGGCGGTTCTGGCGCTTTCACTCTGACGAATACGAACACAACATTAGTGCGTATCGATCAAAGTACTAACGGGCTGATTTGTGTCTTTGCTACTAGCGGGTCGAATCGCGGGCATTGTGGGACTCCGCCGGCAGGATGGAGTGGCACCGCACCAGCCTCGGGAGTATTCATAACCACAGGGCAACTAACTGGGGGAAGTTGCACCACTAGCTGCCCAGCTAATGACTTCGGGTCGTTGAGTTTCTCGCTAACGGACCCGAGTGTCGTGTACACATTCGGGAACGATAGTTTTGACATCTCAACGCCGCTGACAGTTACACCTTACACCTTGAATTCTAATAACGGAGCATATAGCGTCGGAGCTCCAATTGTAGATTTTCAGTACGGGCTGCCTATGGGACCAAATTCGCACAATTGGACGACCGGAACAACTTATCCTTATGGCAGCTATGTGACACACGTCCTTGGGGCGCCCGGTTCCAGCTTCCCCGAATATTTGAATTACTCGGTTACAACCGCCTACAGCGCGGGAGATATTATCGTGCCCTTTGGCGGGGCATGCATGTACCGTGCCATTGTAGAGGGAGCTACCAACGCGACGCTACTTAGCGCAAGCGCGTTCAATTCTACAGCGCCATGCCAAAACAACATTGTAAAAGAAGCTGCTCCATCCAGTTTGCAATGGCGAGGGACAAACAGCGGACCTCAGTTTATCTATCAGAATATGGGGGCAGCGGGCGTTTCTGCCACTGCGGCATTCCGTTGGGTTGCCGTGGGTTCGCCAGTCGCAACGAATGGGGCGATGGTTGCGGCCAGCGCGGTCCTCACTTCGTCTAGCAGTCCTTTTAACGCTGGTATGGTAGGGCAGGCAATTTCTGTCAGTGGAGCAGGCAACGCGGGCGGTACCGGCACGCTCTACACTACGATTCTTACTTTTCAGAATAGCGGCCAAGTTATCCTGGCGACTCCGGGCTTGCAGACCGTTGGCACGTCTGGAGCAACAGTTGCGCTTACCGGACATCCCGACATCATGTCATCCACAGTCGGAGACGCCCATGGGATTGTGTGGGTTAATGTGGGACCGAGTTACCCAGTAGCTAACGGTAATCAGCTATGGCACGCTATCGGCGGCATTGGTCGAGATACTGCCTATGGCGGATTGTCGTCCAAATATGGGATAGCGATTTCTACCAATTCATATGGCCTTGCGCCAACTTACTCGAAATATACAGCTGACCAAGGGTCGGGGGCATGGCTTGAAGAGTATGACCACATCAGCAATGTCTATCACCTCTTGAACACACTGACAGGCATTTGGACAGATTGGACGTGCTCAAGTGGCACGGATTCTGTCTGTTCAGCGGGGACATGGAACTCTGTAACCGTAGGAACGTTGAACGCAATTTCGAATCCTATGAATACGACGCCGGCGCAGGAATGTCCTTTTTATGTTCACAATCTCAAACTCAGTACTAACGGGTTGTTTGGCCAGATCACGAGCCAATCCGACGTCTATCCGGCTTGCAATTCATTGCAGAATTTTCTGATGTGGCAGACGACGAGTTCTTCATTCAATTCACTCAGCTCGCTTCAGTTTACATATGCCGGAATGAATCATTGGGCGATAGGCACTAATAAAATGGTGGCGTTCAATGGCTCTGCTTTTGGTTATACGGCTGGAATGTTCACCAGCATTTACAGCGCCTCGACGGCTAATACCATCCCGAAGTTTAGCGTGTATCTCAAACCGCTAGGAAATGCCGGCTCTGGAATCTCACAAGCGCTTCCGTCCGGCTGTTATGTGAGTACCAGTTCGATCCAGAATCCTGATTGCAATTTATCGGAGGTTCTTGACTCGCATTTGAGCTGGGTTGGCGACCCTGGGACGGATACATTTCCGGCGTGCGGAACATCGTTTAATTACGCGACTCTCGGCCCGGGGTTTAATGCCTGGCAGAATATGGAAACTTGCTACCAAACATCTCCGACGTACGACAGTTCCGCTCTACCCGCCACGAGCGCGGGAAGTGTATGGCAGTTTACGCACACGTTCGCCACGGGCACTAGTGCGACATTTTCTACGCAATTCCAGATTAGTGAATATTCGCAGGATGCGAACTGGTTATTCTGGTCGAGTGATTGGAATTGTCACAATGGATCGACCACAGGAGTAGCACCGACGGTGTGGTCTTCAGGTACGCACGTCGGCATGTTGGTCGTCACTGCTGTACCTGCCACCCCATCAAGCGTTTGCGGTCTGCCTTGGGCGCCAAGCACTACTTACATAGCTGGGAACATGATTAATCCTATTGAAGGAACGACAGGTTCGGGCGCGGTGGATGATGTGTTTCAGGCAGTCTTCGTTGGCGGCCCGACGGGAGTTGCACAGCCCGGCCCGGCGTTGCCGAACTCCTACTTCAGCACATCAGTTGGACCGACAACGTCGGCTGCGGGAAATACGATCTGCGACAGCGCCTCTGGGTCGAGCTCGAATCCAGTGCTTCCTTACTCGACGAGTTGCCCCGGTGGAACTGTTTGGCAAGACATTGGACCACAGACTCAGCGTGGGGATGTTTTTGCAGTCAACCTTGGACATATCTAATCTTGGACCTATCTAACCAATGAAGCTCTCGGAACATTTCACATTCGAAGAACTTACGTTCTCTGAGGCAGCTCGCCTTTTGGGAGTTGATAACTCTCCGGACGACGGGCAATTATTAAATCTCAAACGACTGGCTGGTTTGATGGAAACGATTCGACATCTGGTCGACGATTACCCGATAGAGGTGCATAGCGGGTATCGCTCGACCGCAGTTAACCGGGCGGTTGGTGGCGTAGCGACGAGCGCGCACTGTTTAGGTTTGGCTTGCGATTTCACGTGTTCGTCTTTTGGGAGACCGGCGGTTGTGGCCGCGAAAATCGTCGAATCACAAATCCAGTTTGACCAACTCATTCTTGAGTATGGATGGGTGCATGTCGGCTTGTCGCCAGAGGGCGGTCAACTTCGCAATGAAAGCCTCACGAAGGCCTCGGCGAAATCTGCATACGAGACTGGAATCCGCTCCTAAGCTTAACTTGCGCAGCCGTTATATCTCGCGGTGGAGGTGTTTACAGTTGAAAAACGTTAAACCATACTTGCCAACGATCATCCTGTTGCTATCAGCGCTCGGCAGCGCTGCAACTCCGGCGGTCACCGCCTTCTGGGCTAGCCACGCTAGCGCGGCGGTTGTTCTGGCGCCGCTAGCTATCATTTTGGCCCATTGGCTTCCATCGCCAACCGGGGGAAGGCCAGAGCCAAATGAAAGAGCGGGACCGCAATGAGGATGCTGGCGGAAATACAGCCGGCTATCTGGAACACTTATGGCGCGGTCACTACGGCATTCGTTGGATTTCTTATCCATGGGCTTCTTGCTTACGGAGCGGCTCAACGAACGGCAGGGCAGCGGGAACAGCAATATCTCTCCGATCAGGAATGGAAGAAAGAACATTGTGCCCAAGCTAATCTTCGCGATGTGGCGATCGCTGCGCTTCAGGCGGTGAGTAACAGTAATGCGGCTACGGTCAGGGGAAATCAAGCTCAGCTTGTGGTTGTTCAGGGCGAACTGCATATCCTGCGCAATCGAGCCATGCGGATGGCGAGTTTGGAAGGCGCGCGCAAGTCTCCTAACACTTGAAGTAAATCCACTTTTAAAACAATAAGGAGTATTTATGAGGAAAGTTCTGCCTAACGAATTAACCGTCTCTATCGCGCTTATGCTCGCAATGGTCTGCAGTGGATGTTCAACGGCGTGGATCGTGACTCTTGATTCTATTCTCGCGGCTGCAGCGCCTGCCTTAGTCAATATTCTGCAGATCGTGGCCGTAGCTCAAGGGGTACCGTTGAACACTAGCCTGGTAACTAAAATCAATTCTGACGCTGCCGTTTTAAAAACGTTGGCCGCCGATTTCGCCAAAGCTTCATCTGGTGCAACGCCGGGAGTTTGCCAACAACTGCAAGCTGCGATCGGTGTTTACGCGGGCGATCAGGAGTTGGTGCTGCAAGCAGCGCAGGTTAGTGACCCTAGAACACAGACCAAAATTACCGGGCTGGTTGACTTAGTGGCTGGAACAGTCACCGCAATTTCGGCAGCGATTCCATCTTGCAAAAACGTCGCTGCGCCTAGCGTTCAAAGTCTTGCTTCGCCGTTCCACGTCAACTCGTTCGTGCAAGATTATAATAAGGTTCTTGTCGCCCGTACCGGAAACGATGCTGTGGATGCCGTTACCCCTGAACTTACGCTGCACCGTCACTCGCCGATTATCCGGATCGCTACGTTCGGTAAGCTTCGTTAGGCGTAGACGTGCGGCACTGTCCTAGCGGATAAGATGTGAGCGGCGTCCGCGTCAACAGTATCGTGTGGCGACGCTCACTTTATTTTGAAGTCGTTTAGGATCGCTTTTGAACTCTTGCCCAGGAGTCTTTCAAGGCGACGGTGCGGTTGAAGACCAAGTTCCCCACTTTCGAATCCGGATCCACACAAAAATAGCCAAGACGCTCGAACTGATATTTTTCCCCATTCATAGCACTTGCCAGAGAAGGCTCCAACTTTGCCTGGCTAATCACTTCAAGCGAATTTGGATTAAGGTTTGCTGTGAAGTCATGCCCTTCCTCGGTTCGGTCCGGATCTTCGACTGTAAAAAGCTTGTCGTACAGGCGGACCTCGGCATCCACTGCGTGTGCGGATGACACCCAGTGAATGGTCGATTTCACTTTTCGTCCATCGGGCGAGTTTCCGCCGCGTGTCGCGGGGTCGTAGGTACAGTGCACTTCGACGACATCGCCTTTCTCATTTTTTACGACTGATTGAGCCGTGATGAAGTACCCATAGCGAAGCCGAACTTCGCGGCCCGGCGACAGGCGGTAGTACTGTTTCGGAGGAACTTCGCGGAAATCATCTTGTTCAATGTAGAGCACCTTCGAGAAAGGTACTGTTCGCTTGCCTGCGCTCTCATCTTCCGGATTATTGATCGCATCGACCTGGTCGACTTCTGCGTCTGGAAAATTATCGATAACCACTTTTAGTGGCCGCAACACGGCCATCACTCGCGGTGCCCGTTTATTCAAATCTTCACGAACAAAATGTTCGAGCATAGCGAGATCGAGAGTGCCATTGGTCTTCGAAACCCCAATTGCTCCGCAAAAATTGCGTATCGATTGTGGGGTGTAACCCCTTCGCCGAACTCCGGACAGAGTCGGCATTCTCGGATCGTCCCACCCACTTACATATTTCTCTTGAACTAGCTTGAGAAGTTTGCGTTTGCTCAACAGTGTAAAGGTCAGGTTCAGGCGATCGAACTCCATCTGCTGCGATGGAAAGATGCCAAGTTGCTGGATGAACCAGTTATACAATGGTCGATGGTCTTCAAACTCCAACGTGCAGACAGAGTGCGTAACACGTTCGATGGAGTCGGATTGGCCATGTGCGAAATCGTACATGGGATAAATGCACCATTTGCTTCCTGTGCGATGATGATCAGCGCGCAAGATTCGATACATAACGGGATCGCGCATGTTCAGGTTTGGCGACGCCATGTCAATCTTGGCGCGCAGGACTCGCGAGCCATCCGGAAACTCGCCTTTGCGCATGCGTTCAAAGAGATTTAGGTTTTCTTTAGCGTCGCGATTGCGAAAAGGGCTGTCTTTCCCTGGTTCGGTCAGGGTCCCCCGGTGTTTACGAATTTCATCCGCGCTTAAGTCGTCGACGTAGGCTTTTCCGTCTCCGATCAGTTTGACCGCCCAGTCGCAAAGTTGATCGAAATAGTCAGAGGCATAGTGAAGGCCGTCCCAGTTGAAACCCAGCCAATGAACGTCTTGTGTGATGGAGTCGACGTACTCTTGCTCTTCTTTTTCTGGGTTCGTATCGTCGAACCGCAAATTTGTCTTACCGCCGAATTCCGCGGCCAGCCCGAAGTTCAAGCAAATGGACTTAGCGTGGCCGATATGAAGGTAGCCATTGGGCTCGGGAGGGAAGCGAGTCTGAATTGTTGCTTCGCCGAATTTTTTGGTTTTGAGATCGTCGATGACCGCATCGCGAATGAAGTTTGAGGGGCGCGACTCGCCGGACTCTGAGTTATTTCCATTGCTCATACTGTTTCATATTTTATAGGCGAATTATCTGTTCCGGTAACGCTCAACTCAGTGGGCATCCGACGACGATGGATGTGGGTGGCTCGTTGGCCACAGGGAAATAAGCGCTACCACAAAAACGTTTGCGCTCGTGAGTTTAATCCGCATGATAATCTGCGTTCTGCGGATTGCTGATTCGGGAATTTATAAAGCATGGCAAATTGCGTTCAATGCGGTCGTAAGCTTCCGGCTTTTTCATTCGGGAAAAAGCAGTGCCAGTGGTGCGTGCAACATCAGGCCGCGCAGCGCGGAGAGGCCTCGCCCATCCAGCGAATCGAGACGCCAGACTGGATGCGGCGGCAAAACACTTCGATGCTTTTTACCCAAGTGATTGTTGGAATTAACGCCGCCGTTTTTGTGGGTATGTTAGTTGCGGGCGTTCAGATGCTGGGCAATCCTTCGGGAGAAGATCTGGTTCGATTCGGGGCAAACTTTGGTCCGTATACGTTAAGCGGGCAATGGTGGCGACTTCTCAGCTGCGTCTTCATACATGGTGGACTGCTGCACATCGCTTTCAATATGTGGTGCCTATGGGATTTGGGTCGGTTGGCCGAGTCTATCTACGGTCATCTCATGTTCGCCGCTGTTTATCTCATAACCGGGCTCACCTCGAGTCTCGCAAGCATCTTTTGGAATCCGTTCACCTTGAGTGTGGGCGCTTCCGGCGCGATTTTTGGCATCGCCGGCGCTTTGATCGCAGCATTCTATTTGGGCGAATTTTCGCTGCCGCGTGCTGCAATGAGCGGGATGCTGCGTAGCGTCATGTTGTTCGTCGGTTACAACCTTTTCTTTGGCGCTATCGTCGCTCGCACGGACAACGCCGCGCATGTAGGTGGCCTGTTGATGGGGCTCATCATGGGTGCTCTGATCGCGAAACTCGCTCCTCAGCAAGATGCGGTCGGCCGGCGAATTGCGATTTTGCTTTTTGGGTTGCTGTTGGCTTACTGCGGAGCGGTCTATCTGCAGAGATCAGCACGCTCCGGGTTTCACCGGCAACTTGGGCAGTTTATCTGGCCAAGCATCAGACATGTCGGTAACCCCGCAGTTTGTCGATCGCCTGATCGATCCTTGCTAATGTAGTTTGCTTTCCCAATACCTGCAAAGTTTCGAACAGCGGCGGCGCATTCTTGCGTCCGCAGACAGCGACACGAATCGGCTGGAACATCTGCCCTGCTTTCACGCCAATTTCGTTCGCTGCATTGCGAAGAGCCTGATCGAGCGGATCATGTTCAAACTCCACTTGCGGCAAAACTTCGCGCGCTCGGTCGAGGGCTTTTTGCGCCATTGCAGTGTCCCCCTTTTGCGGAATCAGTTCGGCTGCATCGTAGGGGGGCAGTTCAGCGACGAAGAAAAAATCCGCCGCTGAAAGTACATCCCTTAGCAGCTTGATACGTTCACGAATCAGCGGAGTGATCGCATTTATTTTCTGCGGTGAGGGGTTGAAGCCGGCGGCTCGGATGAAGGGCGAAAGCCGCTCGCTCAGTTCCTCGACCGGAAGGGCCCGAATATGTTCCGCATTTAACCAAAGAGATTTCGGATCAAATGTATCGTCTGGTGACGCAGCCAGCTCTTTGAAATTTATGACTGCGTTCGACCGATTGATGCCCTCGAGACTAAAAGCGTCGATTAGTTCTTGCTGGGTCATATTTTCTCGATCATCCTTTGGCGACCAACCCAAAAGGCAAAGAAAATTGATAAAAGCCTCAGCAAGAAATCCCGCATCTCGATAGGTGGTCACGCTCACCACTGGGCCATGGCGACGCTTGGAAAGTTTTGAGCCATCCGGCGCAACTAGAAGTGGCAGATGCGCGAAGCGAGGAACGCTCGAACCTGCGGCGGAGAAGATCAATGCGTGTTTATAGGTATTAGAGAGATGGTCTTGACCGCGGATGATGTGACTGATTCGCAGATCGATGTCGTCCGCGCACGAAGCGAGGTGGTAAGTGGGCATGCCATCTGAACGGAGAAGCGCGAAGTCTTCAATGTCGTCGGCCAGCTTGGACTGGTCACCGTAGACGGCGTCGGCAAAACGCACCACTTCGCCCCGACCACGTGGGACGCGGTATCGCAGAGCATAGGTTTCGCCTGCAGATGCCCTTCGGTCGCTCTCGGCTCGTGTGAGTTCGCGCATGCCGGGATTAAAAAGCCAGGTCTGATTCGCCCCAGACTTCTCCGTTTGACCGACATGGGCCGGAGTAAAGTCTCGATAGGCCAGATCTTTCTGGAAGATGGCCTCCGCTATCTGACGGTGCAAGGCCAGCCTTTCGGATTGCTTATATTCCTCGTCCCACCCAAGATTCAACCAGCGCAAACCCTCGAAAATTGAACTTTCTGAAGCCTCGGTATTGCGTTCAACGTCGGTGTCATCAAGGCGGAGAATCATGGTACCGCCGTTGCGCCGCGCGTAAAGCCAATTGAAGATAAAAGTGCGGGCGCTGCCTACGTGCAGAAATCCCGTCGGCGAGGGCGCAAAACGAACACGAAGCATAGCGTTTGAGTATATCGACATTGGGGATTCGGCTCCATTGCCTTATCTCTCTCCGACTTCGAAACAATCATGGCTTCGTGCTGTCTTTCGCGGTAGACTGCCTCTCAAAAGCAGTGTTTATGCAAGCGCCTGTTCTTCTCGGAATCCCGCTCGATGTTAATTCGTCCTACTTACGAGGACCGGCGGATGCCCCCGCCAAAATTCGTGAGGCGCTGGCTAGCAATGCTTCCAACCAATGGTCTGAGTTGGGGGTCTGCGTCGAGGGGGCATTTGAAGATTCCGGGGATCTAAATTTAGGGAACACCCTGGAAACCGTTGATGAGGATTTCCGCGCGATTTCAGCCGCTATCAACGACTCATTATTTAAGGGAAAAACTCCGCTTTCACTTGGAGGCGACCATTCTGTAACTTACCCCGTTATTCGTGCTTTTAACTCCCACTTCCCTGATCTAACGATGATTCACTTCGATGCTCATCCCGATCTCTATGACGAATTTGAGGGCAATGGGCTTTCGCATGCATGTCCATTCGCCAGAATTATGGAAGAGAAATTAGCCAAGAAACTTGTTCAGATCGGAATTCGCACATTAAACGATCACCAGCATAAGCAAGCCCAAAAGTTTGGGGTCGAGATAGTGCCGATGGCTGCGTTGCCGGCGTACAACTTCATTAAGGATCCCGGTCCGATTTACGTTTCGTTCGATATGGATGTACTCGATCCTGCTTTCGCGCCGGGCGTCTCGCATTGGGAGCCGGGCGGAATGTCGGTCAGAGAGGCGATCTCTCACTTGCACGCGATAAAAGGTAAAATTGTCGGCGCAGATGTCGTCGAGCTGAATCCTGCCCGCGATCCTCGCGGAATCTCTGCCGCGGTAGCTGCAAAGCTTGTAAAGGAAATTTTAGGAAAGATCCTCAAAAATTAGAAGTTTGTCTTGCGGGATACGCGGGGCCAAAGGGTTTTCAACTACCATTTTGGTTACCGACAGGTTACCAAGGTACTCTCAAATTCGTCAGGTTTGTAGCACCGGATCATCAGATAATAAGAAGATAGGTCTTTGAGGATTGAATTTTGCACTAGACACTCGCTGTCTTGATGCCTCCAGTTGACCAATGAAGATGGGAGAAGTTCTTAGGAAGGTAGCGCTTATTTTCAAAGTTCGACATCCATGATCAACATCGCCATAGGCATCGTGCTCATTCCGGGAGCGGTAGCTCTCCTGGTTCTGCTCGTCTTTACTTATCTGTACGAGCAGAATCGCCACGCTTATTTCCGGGCATGGCAAATGGCGTGGGCGGCATACACGATTCACTTTGCGGTCAAGGCCGTCGAGTTTTTTCTGGGGTCCAACGCACCTCTTTTTTTCCTGAGTTCAATTCTTTTGGTGGGGATGGCAATTTGCATTTTGGTTTCAACCCGGCTGATGCGAGATCCGTTTCAGCGCAAATGGTATGACGTAGCGCTTTCTGGATTTGGCTTTGTGCTGGCGTACATCAACTTGCGGCCGCATCTCGCTAGCGGCGGATTCGCTGAATACGCAGCGCCTCTTCCTTTTTATTTGCGGTTGGAAGTCTGGCTGGCTGCGGCTCTACTGTACTGTTCATTTCATTTCTACAGCTACGCACACCGGCGGAATTCGGTCGCGTTTCGGACCCTCGCCTTCTCGTTGGCATTATGGGCGGCGCTCATGTACGGAGGGCAGTTCTATCAGCCTTTCATGGGGGTTGTTGGGCAGTCAGGAAGTTTTCTCGGGCCCATCCCGCAAATGCTCTTGGCCATCGCGATGGTGATGGTCCTGTTTGAAAACGAGCGGAACGCGGTGCAGGAGAATGCCCTGGCATTCTCGACCTTAGGAGTTGACCCACGTCGCCTACTTTCTGCGTCCGATCTCGTGCCGGCATTACAAGCGTTTGTAGAAAGATTAGTTTCGCCCCTGCCGTCTCGCCGCGCGATATTTTTTGTCGCGGACCAGTGGCGCAGCACATTGCCGTCGGTGCAAAAGGGCTTCTCGGCCGATTTTCTTGACAAGCTACAAAGAACTCAGAGCGGGGACTACATCGCCGAGCTGGCTTACAAGCGCGGCGGATTTGTGACTCTGCGGAAAATCTCCGAACTGGAAGAGCCTCTGCCAGCGCTTCCCGGGGCAAGGTTTGAAGTTTGCAAGCAGACTTTGCTCGCGGAAGGCGTCCAGGACCTGATGGCGGTCAGCCTGCAGACTCGAGAGCATAATTTCGGAGTGTTGCTATTCCCACACGCCGAGCGGCACATGTTTGGATCGTCCAACCTGCGCTTGCTGATCGGCCTCGCGCTGCAGATTGCTCTCACCCTCGAAAACTACGTGATCACTCATCAGGCCCATCGTCGGACGAAGGAATATGAGCTTTTGACCGAGATCGGGCAAGCAATCAGTTCGCATCTCGATCAGGACGACGTTTTGCGCACGGTGCAAGTCGAGCTTGGAAAGACATTCGATACCAGCAATTTTTACGTGGCTTTTCTGGAAGAAGACGAGATTCTCTTTGAACTCGAAGTGGAAAAAGGAGTACTTCTTCCGAAGCGTTCGAGAAAAGTGGGCAATGGATTCACGGAATATGTAATTCGCACGGGCCAGCCCTTGCTGATTGAAAGCAATCTGGAAGATGTGCGAGCAAAGCTTGGGATCGATTTAAAGCTCCCCCAAAAGCCGCGCTCCTTTTGTGCAGTCCCCATCTTTCTCGGCGGCAAGGCTTTGGGCATGATGGCTGCAATGAGCACGGAAAAAGAATTCGTTTTCCAGGCTCGCGACTCGGAAGTTATGCAAACCGCTGCCGGACAATTAGGCGTGGCCGTTGAAAATGCGCGCCTCTTCACCGAAGAGCAGCGCCGGGCGAGGCACTTGGCTTTTCTGAATACCATCTCAAAGCTTGCGATTTCGAGCGAAGATGCGGAACAGATGATGGCGGACATCGTGCGTGAAATCCAGAAAAATTTCCGTTATGACCACATCGGCATCGGCATCATGGACTACATCACGAAAGATATCGAAATCAAGGCCGAGGCGGGAACAACCTCGCAGACCTTGGGCAGAAGAGTCTCGATTGGCAGCGGCGTGCTGGGGAAAGTGGCTCGGACCGGAGTTAGCGCCCTCGTACAGAATGCTGGGCCTGGGCAACTGGCTGGGGTTCTGCCCGAATCCCGGGCAGTGCTTTGCCTGCCTATCAGCTACGGCGAAACTCTGCTCGGCGTGCTCAACATCGAGAGCGTCGATGAAAATGCTTTCGCTCCGCAGGACGTCTTGATTCTGAATACGCTCGCTGATCTTCTGGCGACGGCTTTGCACAACTCCTTTGTTTTTCAGAAGCTGCAGCAACAATCGATCACCGATGGACTTACCGGAATCAAGACGCGCCGTTTCTTCTGGGAAGCGCTCAGTTCGGAATGGAAGCGAGCCTCGCGGTCAGGCCGTCCGTTCTCGGTAGTCCTGATCGATCTCGATAAATTCAAGGAGGTCAATGATTCGCTCGGCCACCTTGAAGGCGATCTAGTTCTCGCGCGGGTTGGCCGATTGCTCGAACAAAAGTGCCGCCAGTCGAATGTCGTAGCTCGCTACGGCGGAGACGAATTCATTATCCTTATGCCTGAGACCGGCATCGAGCAGGCGCAGGCTTTGGCGGAAAGGCTTCGCGTCTGGGTGGCCACGGATCCGACGCTGGAAGAGCACCACATCACAGGGAGTTTCGGAGTGGCAAGCTTTCCGGTTCACGCTTTCTCAATTGAGGATCTCATCCGAGTGGCCGATGCCGGGATGTACGTAGCGAAGAAAGCAGGTGGAAATTCGGTATCAAGTTCTGACGCTTTCGGGGACGGCTCGGCCTCGCAGCGGCAGTTAGTTTCGGGTTACATCGAGGGCTTCCTTCAGCGCGAGCACAATGGCCCGGATCACCTCGCAGAGCTTGTGAACACGCTCAAGAAACTATGCGGCCGCGAGCCAGACTCCGACCAGCGCGCCATGAGAGAGGCTTTAGAAGCCTTGTCTCGCGCCGCAGAATTGCGAGAGCACAGCGCCGCCGGGCATGGCGAGCAATGCGGTCACTTTGCCGGACTCATCGCTCGAGGATTAAATCTCTCCCCCTCCGAGGTTGACGAATTGATCTTTGCCGGGCGGGTACACGATTTGGGTAAACTCTTCGTCCCCGATCGAATCCTGAATAAGGCCGGAGCGCTTACTGACGGCGAATTCGGGGTCATCAAGACGCATCCGCAGGTGGGTGCCGAGGTTCTGAGGACAATTCCACAGATTGGCCGGGTCGCGGAGGCAGTTGAGGCTCATCACGAAGCTTTCGACGGCGGCGGTTACCCCTTCGGATTGAAGGGGGAAGACATCCCGTTGTTTGCGCGAATTATTGCCGTTGCCGACGCCTACGCCAACATGACGAGCGAACGAGCCTTCGCAGCTCCAAAAAACAACGATCAGGCTCTGACGGAATTGGGCAAGATGAGTGGTACCCATTTCGACGGGATGATCGTGCGACTCTTTGTTCGGCTGTTGAAGATGGAGCAGAGAGCGAGCATGGGCGGCAACTCCTAAGCCTGATGTGGGAGCGGCACGCATCCGACGATCACATCTCCGTGACGATGAGCTTCGAATCCTTAGGCAAATAACTCTTGCGGCGAAACCAGTCTTCCAACGCATCACGCAATTGATCGAGCGGAACCTTCGTTCCCACCTCAAGCTTGCCATCACTTAGCGGAAGCGTGTCGTCGAAGATGGAAGCATTCGTAAAATTCCGCATGCTGAAGTTATCAAGCCACTTCATGGGGCAAGGATCGACTCGTCCCTCATGCTCATATTCCACGTGGATTTTACGAGCGAACATCGTCGATTGCCTGGGAGAATTCTGACTAGCGAATTGCGGGTACGGGATCGATGTCTCCGACGACGGCAGCTAAATGTTTAAGCGTCTGCTCGATTGTTAGCGAATACATTTCGCGCCCCAATCCTTCACCAGCCTCAAGAGAAGTCTTCAAAAAGTGACCCGCAATCTCTTTGGCCAAGGCGTCGGTGATCGCTTTGCCGCTTCGTTTTTTATATTCCACCCATGCAGGATGAGGCAGCGCGACCCACACGGTTCTACCGTCGACAAGAAATTCAATGTCAACCGCGTCGGCATGGCGGGTTGCAATCGCAACGATCAACGCCTGGTAGACGCAATGGACAGACTTTTTCGTCCAACGATCCGTCGCTTTGAAGTCAATGAACATAGTCGTCCCTAGAGTGTCGTCTATTCAGGATACCGCAAATGACGGCAACTTCCGCCCTGACTAACGCTTAACGATTGGAAACTCGGCCGAACCGACTTGCCCAACATTCTCTTCCGCAAACCTCGTCACCCGCTCCAAAGCTTTTTGCAGTTTGGCCTGATGGTCTGCCATCTCGGCATCACTGGCCTCCTTCGGGACAAACATATTGACGCTCGCACGCACGAGGACTTTAGCGAACGGCTTCGGAATCATCATCTGGTCCCATGTTGTGAGCACCCACGCATGACTCAATGCAACGTAAAACGCGGCCATGGGCAGCCCCGTTTCGCGCGCAAGAAGGACCGGGCCGGGCTTTGCCACGTACTTAGGACCGCGCGGGCCGTCGATCGTGAAGGCAGCAGGAAAACCGGCGTCTAGGAATTTTCGGAGCCCAAGCAAAGCGACTGCGCCGCCGCGGCTGCTTGATCCCCTTACCGCGGAAAATCCAAGCATCTCGATGGTGCGTGCGATGTACTCTCCATCGAAGCTGCGGCTCACCATGACCGCGATGCCGGAGTGTCGCCACATATAGGCGGCAGCAAACACGGCGCGGTGCCAAAAGGAGTAAATCACCGATTTTTCATAAAGTGCGCCTAAGTCGGACGGCTCTTCTTCCCAAGAGATCGAGTAGCGCAGGGTTGGGCCGATGAAGGAGATCGCCAGATAGGCGGCCCGAGTGATGAGCCATAAGAGAATTTTCTGGCGCAGCGAGAATGGCCGCGCTTGAACAGGCGGCAGCTCCGATCTCACGCTCCCGGAAGTCGAACTCACGCCGCTATTGTAGCGGTTCAGATCGATCTAAAAAGAGAGGACTTCTCGAGCCAGGGGACTGGACGTTGCCGGCTACTCGATGGCGTCCCGGGAGCCATGCTCCGCCTTTCACGGTGGTCAAGGCTTGACACATCTTTTACACCTTCATGACAACTGGAGCTTGGAACGAGATCAATATTCTCGTCGGAGGAATTGTCATGAAAGATTTATCGCAAGACTCAAAAAAGTCGATCGACAGGCGCTCTTTCGTCAAGAAGAGCCTGACGGCGGCGGGTGCTGTGACGATGGGAGCAGCCGTGTTATCGCATGGAAGCGCTGCGTTCGCCGAAGAACATCCCGAGGAAGGCAGTGGCAGCTTAGACAGGGGGGATGCAGCCATATTGCGCTTTCTGGCTGCGGCCGAAATATTAGAGACTGACTTGTGGCAGCAGTACAACGAGCTTGGCGGAATTCAAGATAGCGAAGTTCCGGGAGGCAGCGGAAATTCAATTTATACGGCCGCGATCGCGGTTCTGGATGCTGACATGGCGCAGTATATCCACGACAACACCGAAGACGAGATGTCACACGAAGTTTTTATCAACGCTTACTTAGCATCGAAAGGGGCGGACACCGTCAATCTGGATCAGTTCCGAACGTTGCCTAGCAGCCAGGCAACCGGCGCGCAGCAGATTGGAAGGCTGACGAATCTGATGCAACTGAGCGTCGACACTACGTGGTGGACGCGGTATCGCAGCTTCAGCAAGAATCCGGATTTCGGCGACACACTCCCGCAAGCCGTGCCGAGTTTGGCTGTGGGCCAGCATCCGGCCATCCCAAGAAATGACGACGACCTGACTCCGCACAAACACATTCAGGCGATTGCGAACACCGCCGGATTTCACTTCGGAACCATTGAACAGGGCGGGACCAGTCTGTATCCGCAACTGGCGCAGCGCGTGACGAACGCGGAAGTGTTGCGCATCGTGTTAAGCATAGGGCCGACGGAAGCGATGCACTTCCAGACCTGGGCGGATAAGGCCGGCAATGCCCCGCCGCTCACGGATCCGAAAGATCCATCGCTGATCTTCCCTAATTTAAACGCGCCACCGTTTGGCGGACAGCTATTCCAGACGAACCTGATCATGCCGGAGCCCACTATTTTCCTTAGCCGAAGCCTGCCAAAATGCTCGATCGTTCGGCCAACGGCTACTAGAGGGGCGGCAATGGGTGCGGTTAAGTTTCTTGCTGCTTCCGGATTGTTCATAGGCCAATCGCCCGCATTTTTCGAGATGATGCGTGACCTTGCCGAAGATGCGGACTCCGCGCAACGCGGCGCTCACTAACAATAAAAGAATTTGCTCTCCCCAAAAGCGAAGGGACCGTCTCCAGAGTTTCAAAGACGATCCCTTCGCTTCTTTAATTTCTGAACGTGCCAGCTCAGCTACTCTGCAGCAGCTTCTTTGTCGACGAGCACCTTGAGGTGGGTGGTTACGTCTTTATGCAGCTTCACGGGAATGCTGAATTCGCCGATCGTCTTAAGCGGCTCGTGGAGTTGAATCTTGCGCCGATCGATGTGAAAACCTTTCTTCTCGAGGCCTTCCGCGATGTCTCCGGCAGTGACGGATCCGAAAAGATGATCGCCTTCGCCTGACTTGCGCAGGAACTTCACTTCCAGTCCATCGAACTGCCTGGCCAGTGCTTCGGCTTCCGTCTTCTCTTTGGCGGAGCGACGAACCGATGCAGCCTTCATCTGCTCGATCACGGTTTTGTTGGCCGCGGTTGCTTGAATGGCGAGCTTTTTGGGCAGCAAAAAATTTCGCCCGTAGCCCTCGGCAACTTTCACAACTTCACCGCGACTGCCCAATGAGGGCACGTCTTCTTTCAGAATGACTTCCATGATCATGGCTCCGTTTCGTAAATTAACCTGTAAGCCCGCGTACTCTGCGGGAGTTATTACAGTGCGCGGCCAGCGAACGGCAACAGCGCGATGTTGCGAGCCTGCTTAATCGCTCGTGATAGACGGCGCTGGTGCGGCGTGCAAACGCCGGTCAGGCGGCGCGGAGTGATTTTGCCGCTCTCCGCCACGAACTGCGCTAGTAGGCGAACATCTTTGTAGTTGACGGCTTCAATCTTTTCGGTGCAGAACTTGCAAACTTTCTTGCGCCGGAAATATTTTCGACCACCTTCACGGGAGCCGCCTGGGCCTCCGCCGGGACGCGGTCCGCGGGGCGGACCACTGCGGTCAGGACGATCGCCTCCGCCTGAACTATGCGAGCTTGGTGTGCGTGTTTCTTCTGCCATATTGCTCCTGTCTTCTCTTCAAATCGTTCGCGGAATTCCCGTCCGCAGCCCCGAAGGGGCAATTTCATTTGGCCGATTCGGTATCGCTAAAGCGATAGCCGCGTGCTGCCAATGCTGCAACTGATAGGAAACCAGCTCAGCCCGCTATCAAAGTCAAGCTGGAAAGTCATGCGACGACTATGCCGTCGCCGGTGCCGGTGCTTCGGCTTCCGTGGTCGCCGGAGTTATCGGTGCCGGGGCGGGCTGTGCGCTGACTTTCTTCTTGGCATCCCGCAACTTTTTAAGCTTATCGATGCGCTTCAGCTCTTCATCGGTGCGGACGGTGATGAACTTGATCACCGGTTCCGTCACCCGCAGACGGCGTTCAACCTCGTGGATGGTCGATCCGGGCGCCTCAATCACCATCAGCACAAAGATGCCGTCATTGAATTTGCCGACCCGATATGCGAGACGGCGCTTGCCCCAGACTTCGGTCTTGGTAGTTCCGTTGGCCGAAGTCACTACTGACTCCAGCGTGGAAACCAATTTATTCAACTCTTCTTCGACCATGTCGGGCCGGACAATGAACATGACTTCGTATTTGCGATCCATTCGTTATCTCCAAATCTTCCGCCGCGGGCGGGCTGGCCTTCTGCCCTAAAATGCGGCCACTACTTTGTTGCCTGCGGTTCTTCTCCGGCCTCGTTCTTGCGATTGAACCGGGTCATCGCCGCTGCAGGTCCTTCTTTCAGGATGACCTCAACCGCTTGCGCCGCCCTGTCGAGAACTTCATCCACCAAAACTTCTTGCGCTTTGCGAAAGGGCGCGAGCACGTACTTCACGGTGTCTCTCAGTTTGCGGCCAGGAGCGATACCCAGCCTAATCCGCAAAAATTCGTTCGTTCCTAGAGCCCCGAGAATTGACTCTAACCCGTTGTGCCCCGCCGAACTTCCCCGCTGCCGGACGCGAATCGTACCTAGGGGCAAATCCAGTTCGTCGTAAATCACAATCAGATCGCGCGAAACGTCAACTTGATGCTCCGCCACTAACTCCCGCACTGAAAGTCCGCTGAGGTTCATGAACGTTTCAGGCTTGGCTAAAACCACCGCTTCCCCGGCCATCGTGGCTCGCGAGGTCAGCGCCCGGCACTGGCGATTTCGGACTTCAATTCCGAGATCGTTTGCGATTCGATCAATCGCCAGAAACCCCAGGTTGTGCGGCGTGAACTGGTATTCGATTCCTGGATTACCCAAACCGACGATCAGTTTCACGCCATCCGCTCTTAGCTTCTAGCTCCCAGCCATTCTTGAAGTTCCGGTCGCAACGAATGGCCTGCGAGAAACTATTTCTTATCTTTTTTCTCAGCCTTCTCAGCCTTCTCGGGTTTCGCCTTACCCTTGGCATCGCCGTCGGCTGCGTCACCTTCAGCATCCTGCTTGCCCTTCTTGATAACTTCGGGCTCAGCCGCCGTAGCCGTCGCATCGGCCGCCGCTTCAGGTGTTTCGACTACCTCTTCCTTCACGGTAGTGATGTGCGCGATCATCTGATCTTCGTCGGTCAGGAACTTCAGCTTCGGATTGTGGGGAAGATCCTTCACTCGAACTTCCACGCCGAACACGAGGTTGCTGATATCGACTTCGATATTTTTCGGGATGTCTGCCGGAAGGCACTCGATCTCAATTTCGCGCGTAAGCTGTTCAAGAATTCCGCCCTCCGTCTTCACGCCAATCGCTTCACCCTTGAGCACGACGGGAATCGTAACCGTGAGCTTCTTGTCCATGGCGATGCGCTGCAGATCGACATGGAGCAGCGTGCCCTTGATGGGCTCGAACTGCCAGTCGACGATCATGGCCTTCACTTTGTTGCTATCGAGCGCGAGATCGAAAATCGTGTTGTGACCGGTTTCCGATTTGAGAATGCGCAGAACCTGACGGGGATCAACTGCGACCGATGAGGCTACCGAACCCGCGCCATAAATAACCGCTGGAATTTTCCCGCCAACGCGCACCCGCCGCGCGGCGCCCTTGGTGCCCGGTTCGCGCTTTTGCGCTTCCAAAATGCTGATGTCTGTTGCTGTAGCCATAATGCTGGTCCGTCCTTCTCAGTATTTTTCTGAAGTCGATCGCTTCCCAACTCTATGAAAGTCGTACATCGGTCACTCGATCGAAGCGAACAACTCGCCCGCCGCTCAAACGCATTCGCGCTTGCGCAAGGCGTTTAACTAAATGAAGAGCCGGCTGACCGAGGTCTCCTCGTGAATCGACTGAATCGCCCGCCCGATCAGCCCTGCAATCGAACGAACCTTAATCTTCGAAACCTGCCGTGCCGCTTCGCTCAGCGGAATGGTGTCAGTCACCACCAACTCCGTGATCGGAGAATCAACCAGATTCTCAACCGCTGGCCCGGAAAGAACCGCGTGCGTGCAGCACGCAAATACCGTATTCGCGCCCGCAGTCACAAGGGCCTGCGCAACTTTCACCAGCGTGCCAGCCGTATCGATCAAGTCGTCGATGATGAGACAAGTTCGGCCTTGCACGTCGCCGATCACGTTCATCACTTCCGCAACGTTCATCTCGACACGCCGCTTATCAACGATGGCCAGCGCCGCATCCATCTTCTTCGCGAAGAAGCGAGCGCGCTCCACGCCGCCCGCATCCGGCGAAACAACTGTCAGATCCGGCAGATTTAACTTCTTGAAGTAATCCACCAGCACCGGGGACGCGAACAAGTGATCCACCGGAATATTAAAAAATCCCTGCAACTGCGGCGCATGCAGATCGACGACGAGCGCGCGATCGGCGCCCGCGGTCGTCAGCAAATCGGCGACCAGTTTCGAGGAAATCGGAACCCGCGGCTTGTCTTTGCGATCCTGTCGCGCATATCCAAAGTACGGAATCACCGCCGTGATGCGTCGAGCCGACGCCCTCTTCAACGCATCCATCATCAGCAGCAGTTCCATCAGATGCATATCCACGGGCTGACAAGTGGGCTGCATAACGAATACATCGGCACCGCGGACATTCTCCTGAATCTGAACGTAGGCTTCGCCGTCCTTAAAGCGCGTCACCTGGGCCAAGCCGCGTGTCAGTCCGAGAAAATTACAGACCTCGTCGCACAGCGCTTCGTTGGCGGTGCCGCAAAAAACTTTGAACCGGTCATCGACTCGGGCGCGTTGCGCCTTGCGTTCGGTCTTCTCGTCCGGATGCGGCTTTTTTTCCGCGACCGGTTGAAAGACAGTTGTTTTTTCGACAATCGTTTTTTCGGCAGTCGTCGCAACAGTGGACATAAGCGCTCTCAGTACCGTGGCTCAATTCTCAATTTTTTCGAACACCAGATTCTCCACTGAGAACCGAAATCTGGCAACTGAGAACTTTGTTGTGGCTGGGCCGCTAGGATTCGAACCTAGACAAAGTGCTCCAAAGGCACTTGACCTACCATTAGTCGACGGCCCAATTTCGATCGGTCAGCCGAACCGTGTGTCTTGTCTCCGCAAAACCCCTGGTCTTCCATTTAGAAGGTTTTGCCACCGCGACGGCCGGTGAAGCTTTAGCTCCGTGGATTGTTTTCAACCCATTGTGCTTCAACCGGAACAGTTCAACAATCCAAAAATTTAGCCCCAAAATTTAGCAATCAAAAATTCTTTTCCAGTAGTTGTGGCGCGTCAATGTGCTGGTCGCGACCGCCTTCATTCCCTGCTTTTGTAGGCGCGATGCCGCTCTGTCGGCCTCGGCTAGCGACCCAAAAACTCCATACAGGGTTGACCCGGAGCCGGAGAGCGAGGCGAATTTCGAGCCCACACGTTCCAGCGCACCTTTAATGTCTCGCAATTCGGGATACTTAGGAAAGACGACCTTTTCGAAGTCGTTTTCAATCCCGGTACGGACTAGGTCGGAAAGCAAATTCCCGGCCCGGCTCCCACCCTTTGCAGGAGCACCGGTGTTGGGTGAACCACTAAAACATGAACCAGTCAGCCATCCAGACAGCAGCCAGCCAACCTGAATTAGTCTATCGGAGGCGTCAGAGGTCGTCAACCGTGTCGATTTGCTGGGAGGCGGTGTTTCAAGCGCGTCCCATTCCGCAAAAGCCCGCGGAGTAGAGACCCCCACCTCCGGAATCACGACAACCAGCGGCAAAGAAGGCAGGTCCGGCAAAGGATAAACCTCCTCCCCCCGCCCCACTCCCAAGGCTGTGCCTCCAACGAGAAACAAAGGCAAATCAGAGCCCACTTCACCAGCAATCCGCAGCCGGACATCAGGCGGGAGCCGCTTTTTCAGCGCCCGCTCAAGGCCAATCATCGTGGAGACTGCGTTCGAAGACGCAGCGCCCATCCCTCCCTGCACCGGCAGTCGCTTATCAATTTCGATCGAGACCTTGCACTTAATTCCTAATTCGCAGAGCACAAGTTCTGTTATGCGATAGCACGTATTCGAAGAATCAAGCGGCACCCGCGGTTCATTATTCGTGCAACGAATCTCAATCCCACTGCCGCGCCCCACGCTGACCCGAATCAAATCGTAGAGTGAAATGGTCTGGTAAACGGTACGCAAGTCATGAAATCCATCTGCTCGCAGAAGGCCGATGTAGAGCCCGAAATTGATCTTGGCAAAGGAGCGAACCAATACCGTCATCCGAATGGAATTGTAAGCGATTCCGGCAGTGCAGTGGATTTTTGAGCAGGATTCGTTTTTTTGGTACGACGTTCGTTCAGAGCTTTTGTGGCATTTGCAGTCTTCGAGATGAAGGAATCACGTTCAGGCAGCGTCTATCGGCCTCTCCGGGGAGCAGGTTTATATGGAAATTTGAAGCGGTTCATCCATAAACTCTTTGTCCCTCTCTTCAAGGCCCACCAGTGCAAACGAATTGCTAATCATCGCCTTGCCTTTCTCAACGCTGGTAATCACGTACGAACACCCGAACCAATGAGCTTCGGCGAGGTCGGTGGTTGACCAGCGCGCGGGGTGGTCGGGGTGGGAGTGATAGAAGCCGACAATGTCTTCCCCGCGCTCGCGGCCTTCGCGCTGAATGCGGATCAGCTCTTTCGGATCGATGTGATAACGATTATGCGGCGAGTCTTCCCTGGTGTTAGCACAGCGCGCGATTCTCGACACCGTCTTGGCGTTTTCATCTACGAAGTTGCCGAGCAGCACTCCACAGCATTCGTGAGGATAGGTCTCTTCGCCATGCTGACGCAGCGCATCGTAATCGGATTGAGAAATCTTCAGCACTTGTTTTGCGATAAAGCCTTTTCTGCGATAACCCGCTGACGCTACAATTATTCTTGCTGCCAGAATCTTTCGCTCAAATATTTTTCGCCGGAATCGCATAAGATGGTCACGATCGTGGCGCGCTGATTGTGCTTGATGCGCGCCGCTACCTGCAGACTCCCGACGACGGCCGCGGCAGCGGAGACCCCGACCAGCAAGCCCTGTTCGCGCGCAAGTCGCCGAGCCATCGCGTGCGCCTCTTCGGTCGAAATCTCGATATTCTCGTCGGCGAGCAATGGATCATAAATTGCGGGCACTATGGCCGAAGGCAAATGCTTCGCGCCCTCGATACCGTGGAAGGCGGAATTAGGTTGCAGGGAGATGCATTGAATCGCCGGATTCAGTTCTTTGAGGCGTCGCGTGGCTCCGACGAATGTTCCTGTAGTCCCCATCATCGACACGAAATGCGTGATGCGCCCTTGGGTTTGCAGCCAGATTTCGTTCGCCGTAGTTTCGTAGTGCGCGCGCCAATTGGCGTCGTTGGAGTATTGATTGGCGTAGAAATATAAATCGGGGTCGCCAGCAACCAACTCACGTGCGATTTTGATTGCACCGTCTGAGCCTTCAGCGGGATCAGTGAAAATGATGTTCGCTCCATAAGCTTGCAAAATTTTTTTGCGTTCGGGAGAAACGTTTTCCGGAACGCACAGCGTTACCCGAAACCCCAGGGCAGCTCCCAGCATGGCGTAAGCAATGCCGGTGTTTCCGCTGGTGGAATCAAGCAAGATTTTCCCCGGACCAAGCAGTCCGCAGCGACTGGCCTCGCGCACAATATTAGCGGCGGCACGATCCTTGACCGATCCGCCTGGATTATGCCACTCCGCCTTCCCGAGCAACTCAACCCCAAGGAAGTCCCCTACTAAGCTGTCCAGCGATAAGAGGGGGGTGTTACCGATTTGGGCAAGCACAGCATCTCCCCGGCCATGGATACGATTGGCATTAGGACGATGCGGAGATCGAGCAGAATCGGTAGCGGCAACAGTCATTCTTCGGTGATGTCCTATATATTTTTGGGTGACTAGAGTAATGTGCCCATAATCTTCAAAGGGTATATCTATACTAACGTTGCTGTAGTCAGAGTGATTAGATTCGCCGCACGGGACTTTGGTTCCATTGGTTGTTCGATTGCGGCATCTAAAACTATGCGACAAGAATTGAGTGAATAGATGACAGCGAAAATCGAACAACGCACATATGAAGACGCAGTCTCTTGGCTACGCGATCATGGCTTCGACATCATTGAAGCTCCAGGCACTCAGACACGGGTGTTTATGCGGAAATTTAACTGCTCCGCGGCGATTCAGAAAACTGACGATGGTGGAGCAAAGATCTTCGCGTACCCGGGATACATGATTGGCAGCGAGATCTCGAAACTGGTCAACAAGGGTTATCAGCAATTTTTAAAAACGACAAAGACTGAATTGCCGGCCACGGCTGATCATCTCAAAGCGCTGCAGCAATTTTCTGAAGAGCTCAAAGAAGCTTTGAATTTGCCGAGCCTTTATAACGAATCGCTTGGAACGGTCAGCGAGTCGTACCAGTACGATCGTGTTGAAAATCGCGACAAGCCTGAGGTCGATCGTCCGAAGCGACCCTGGGAAACAGTCAAAGCAAAAGCAGCAACCGCGGCTAAAAAAGCGCGTTCCTAGACGAGGCTTTAGTTACATTGCTTCGCTTCGAAGGAAGATTCCGCCACTTTAACGCTCACGAAGAATCTTCGTTATTGCATCGCGGGTTGAAATCCTGCCGCTCCCGGGCGTCGTCCAAAGATACAAACCCAAACCTCGCAGCATACATGTGTCGTTTTCGAACCCTTGCAGCAGGTCGATCTTTGGCGGAGTATCTCTCCATACGCGGTTGTCCGACTCGTCCATTGCGGCCAGCCAGCGCTCGAAGGCCGCAGTATCGCAATCCTTGCGAAGCGCAATCGTGGCCGCTAGTCGAGCCAGCCTGTCTTGTTCGCCATACGCGAAAATTTCGTGAGCCGAGTTGAGGCGTAGCGTGATCGCCTCTAACAAGCGCGCTTGATCCTCAACATGAAGCAAAGAATTCTCGGCTAACGCGGCCAACAAGTCGGCGGTGTGGGCGGTGGCGTGTATCCATCCCAGGACTGGATCGAATCCGCGCAAATCGCGTTCCTCTTTCAAATAACTGAGCCCGCTGATGAGCAACATGCGGAAGCGTTGCTCGCCGAGAAAAGGCATCTTCAAATCGCGCTCGGCGAGGGCAACGAGGCACAGTGCTGAGAACGACCGCTTTAGAACAGAGTCTGTCCCTGCTTCTCCAACACCCTCGCTTAAATTATGCAGCCACTCGTCAGCCAAGCTGTTCAATTCCGCCGACGTAATGGCTGTCTGGTGCTTGATGCAGACGGTTGTGATGGAGTAAGCCAGTGTGTCTCGAAGCTCCGGATCTTTCGAAGCAAAATACCCGCTCAGTTCCTTCAATAAAGGGTAGACCGCTTGGCCCTCAGGGACTGCAAACTTTCCTTTCGCGACAGCCCGCCAAAATTCGCGATCGTGAGCGGGCGTCATCGTTAATCCCGACGTTGATCCCGACGGGTTTTGCGAAGCAAAAGCGGCCGCAGCCGTGAAAACCAGAAACAGGCAAGCAGTGCACGATCTCACAAATCTCTCCAGAGATGCAGGTTGGATGTATTTTAGAATCCAGAATTCGGCTCAACATGCAGCTGAAACATAGACGATAGTGAAGGGTTATTGTGAGCAACGTTTCGGCAATAATCAACATAGCCAGTAACAATAAAAAGGGGACTTATGCGAGATCTAATTCTGCTTGCCGGCGTGATCGCATCTTTAACGATATTCACTGCAAAAGGCGGTGACGATTCCGGCAAGGCTGCGATTAACAAGGTAATCCAGGACCAGCAGGCAGCGTGGAACCGGAAAGATTTAGAAGGGTTCATGTCTGGTTATTGGAATTCTCCAGCACTGACCTTTTTCTCAGGCGCCCGCGAATCGAAGGGATGGGACGCTGCTATCGATCGCTACAGAAAAAACTATCAGGGCACAGGGCACGAAATGGGACACCTTGAATTCTCGAACCTGCGGATCGAGATGCTAGGGTCCAATGCGGCCTTCGTTCGCGGAGAATTTAAACTTACAATGTCGGATGGAAAAAAGCCTCGCGGATTGTTTACGCTGATCTTTCGCAAGCTTCCCGAAGGCTGGAAGGTTGTCCACGACCAGTCGGCTGGTGAGTAGGTCCGCAACGTTCAAGAAAAAATTCGGCCTACCGTCGTCCTTTATCCATCGCCTCGTTCGCCAGTCGATCCGCTATCTGGTTGTCTTCGCGCATGGCATGCCGAATCTCGAAATACTGCAATTTGCGGACGAGTTGTTGCGCCTCGTCATAGAGTTTTCTCAACTCCGGATGCCGCACTTTATAAATCCCCTTCATCTGCCGGACCATCAGCTCCGAATCGCTGACGACCTTCAACGCGGTGATTTGCTTGTCTGCGGCGTAACGAAGCGACGCGATAAGCCCCTGATACTCAGCATAGTTGTTGGTGTGAAGTCCCAGGTATTCACTCAGTTCCGCGACCGGCTTGCCTGACGGATCCTGAATTGAAACTCCATACCCCGAAGGCCCAGGATTGCCGCGCGCGCCGCCGTCGACGTGGGCTGTGTGAGCATCGAGTGGAGGGGGAGCAGAGAACAATTTTTTTGAGCCGGAGGAACTCGAGGGCATGATTCAGTTTACACAGGCAGAGGAACCATCATGCCCTGATAGGGTAACCGCCCGAGGAACCCGGAACAGAGGTGGAGCATCCAAGACTTTCTATATCCGGCGACAAAATCTTTGCCCGCCTTGGCTGTGCAGACGCGCTTGCGTTCGTTACAACTGGCTCATTTTGGCTAAAAATTCGCTGTTCGAGCCGGCTTTGGCCAGACGTTCAATCAGCAATTCCATCGCTTCAACCGGAGACAGCGGGTTCAACACTTTTCTGAGAACCCAGATGCGCTGCAAATCTTCTTTTGGAATCAGCAGCTCTTCTTTTCGGGTACCGGAGCGTTGAATGTCGATCGCGGGAAAGGTGCGCTTGTCGACCAGTTTGCGGTCGAGGATGATTTCTGAGTTACCGGTGCCCTTAAATTCCTCGAAGATGACGTCGTCCATGCGCGAACCGGTGTCGATCAAGGCAGTTGCAATAATCGTCAATGACCCGCCTTCCTCGATATTGCGGGCCGATCCGAAAAAACGTTTCGGACGCTGCAATGCGTTTGAATCGACGCCGCCCGACAGCACCTTGCCCGAGGGCGGAACGATGGTGTTATAAGCGCGAGCGAGACGCGTAATCGAATCGAGCAAAATAACGACGTCGCGCTTGTGCTCGACGAGCCTCTTCGCTTTCTCGATCACCATCTCGGCGACTTGGACGTGACGGGCAGCGGGCTCGTCGAACGTCGACGAGATCACTTCGCCTTTCACTGAACGCTGCATGTCGGTGACTTCTTCCGGGCGCTCGTCGATGAGCAGCACCATGAGTACGACTTCCGGATGATTCGTAGTAATCGAATTGGCCACGTTCTGCAACAACATGGTTTTACCGGCGCGTGGCGGGGAGACGATCAACCCGCGCTGGCCTTTGCCGAGCGGGGTAAGCAAATCCATGACGCGGGCGCTGATATTTTCGCGCACAGTTTCGAGCTTGAGTCGCTCCTGCGGATACAGCGGCGTCAGGTTATCGAACAGAATCTTGTTGCGGGCTTCGTCGGGAGACTCGAAGTTAACCGCCTCAATCTTGACGAGCGCAAAGTACTTTTCGCCTTCATGCGGCGGACGAACCTGGCCGCTGATGGTATCTCCGGTCTTCAGGTCGAATTTTCGGATTTGAGAGGGCGAGACGTAGATGTCGTCTGGGCCGGGCAGGTAGTTGTAATCGGGAGAGCGCAGGAAGCCGTAGCCGTCAGGCAAAATTTCAAGCACGCCCTCGGCAAAAATGTGTCCTTCTTTTTCGCTCTGCGCCTGCAGGATCTTGAAGATCAAATCCTGTTTGCGCAATCCGCTTGCACCGGGAAGCTCCAAGGATCGGGCGATCTTGGTCAACTCGGTGATGTTCTTTTCCTTCAGTTCAGCAATGGTCATAGGTACCTACGTGGAATTGGTTTTCTTCGGGAGGGATTCTCTCGGGATGGATTGCTTTGCCGCCGTGCGGGCACACGGCGGAGCTGTTTTAAGCAGCTCGCCGTTGTGCTTCGGCAAAGTTTTCGGGTTCACTCAGGATGTCATGACGTTCCGCAACCGCAATTTTGTCAAGAACCTGGTTCATCGTTTCCTGAATACGGGTATTCGGCTTGTGAAACTTGCGCGTTGCCTTCGAGGCAAGCTGGCAAAGCATATAGCGGTTACGCAAGGTATGAAGCGCGTCAAAAACACGATCAGAACGCATTTGGGTGAGTCTCCTTCAAAGGTATATTTAGGCTTTATCCCGCCCCCGCCCCACGGGGTTTTGCCAACCGGATGGCCAGCATCAATTCGGGCTAGATGCAATTTGGGATTGGCCAGAATACTGAAATAGATGCCCCACTCAACCCGAAAGTTGCTTAATTCTTAAGGACTTGCAACAAAACAAGCGGGACTTCAATAGGACTCTCAGGTATGTTCACGTGTCCAGAAGAACGCCTAAGTATAACAAAGGGTTGGTTCCGGTCAAGGACAAATTCGCCCTATGGATGATAACTGACTTTTTGGGTATCCCTTTACAGACCAACGAAGGCTTGTCCCGGACGGCTTAAACGGCGTTGCGAAGCAGCGTCTAGGGCAGCAATTGTCAGAGCCGCAAGAAGTGCTGCGTAACCGCCAGCTTTCACCTTGCTATTTCAGTGCAGTCAGTCGCGCCGATAACCGCGACTTGTAGCGCGAAGCCGTATTCTTGTGCAACACGCCCTTTTGGACGCCCTTATCCAGGGCCGAAACTGTTTCGCGGTAAGTCTGCTCCGCGGCAGTCTTGTCGCCCTTCGCCAGTCCCTCCCGCAAAGAGCGGAGAGCGGTGCGCAAAGTCGACGCATTGGCCCGGTTGCGGGCGGTTCGCTTCGTGGTCTGACGGGCGCGCTTCAGCGCCGAAAAATGGTTTGCCATGTGGCTGATTACCTTTGTTGTCCCGGACTACCCAGGAAGATGTTCGGGTGGGAACCGAACCTGTATTCTACGGGAGCAAGTCAAGCCGGGTCAAATGGATATGAGCCCGCTATGAACTCACTCGATCGCCTGAAAATCCTGATCAACTCCTCGACTCCCATCGTCATCATGGAGACGATTGAGGAGGCGCGTGCGCTTTCACTCATCCGCCAGGCCTGCGGCGACCTCCGTCTTCCAATTTTTGAATGGACGATCGCGGACGGCCTCGTCCGGTCCGGCAGCCCTCCGACTCCGCCACGAACCATCGCGGCAGCGCTCGGCGATACAGCGAGCGCCCCGCGAAGCGCCATGTACAACACGACCGACCCAGCCCAGGCTCTTGCCAATCTCGAAACCATGACTCTCGAGGCTGTGTTTGTTCTGAAAGACTTTCACCGCCACATGGATAGTCCCGTGATCGTGCGCCGCCTGCGCGATGTGGGACAAAAATTTTCCGCCAACCGGCGTACCGTTATTCTGACCGCTCCTGCCATCGAGATGCCGCAGGAACTCGCGAGCCTCGTCGAATTCCTCGATCTTCCGCTGCCCGATCGCGGCCGCCTGCGCGAGATTATTCGCGAGACCTACACGCGCATGGCCGGAACGCACACCCTCAAACTGCAACTCGATTCGAACGGCGTCGATGCCATGGCAGCGAATCTCAGCGGATTGACCGAAGAATCCGCCGAGCGCGCCATCTCGCAGACGATTGTCGGGCGAGCGGCGCTCTCCGCCGACTGCATCGCCGATGTGCTTGATGCGAAGAAAGCCGTGCTTAAGCGTTCGGAGATGCTCGAGTTCGTGGACTCGACCGATACCATGTCAAGCGTTGGCGGCCTCGATAATCTTAAGCATTGGCTCGCCCAGCGGCGTGAGGCGTGGGATGGCGGCGCCGTCGAATTTGGCCTCGATCCTCCGAAGGGGGTAATCATTCTCGGCGTACAGGGCTGCGGCAAAAGTCTCTGTGCGCGCGCCGTTGCCGGAGAGTGGAAGCTGCCGCTTGTGAAATTCGACACTGCTGCCGTCTACGATAAATTTATTGGCGAAACCGAGAAGCGTATTCAAAAGGTGTTTCGCGTCGCCGAGGGCCTTGCGCCGTGCGTGCTGTGGATTGACGAGCTGGAAAAAGTTTTTGCCGGCAGCGGCCCCGATTCTGCCTCTGCCGATGCCGGCGTCTCATCGCGTCTCCTGGCGTCGTTCCTCTCATGGATGCAGGAGCGCAAGCCTGCCGTCTTCGTCGCCGCCACATGCAATAACGTCACCGTGCTGCCTCCCGAACTGATTCGCAAGGGGCGCTTCGATGAACTTTTCTTCGTCGACCTTCCAAACGAAGCGGAACGCAAGCAGGTTGTAGCCATTCAATTAACCAAGCGCAAACGCGATCCAAAAAAATTCGACCTTGATCGGATAGCGGCAGCCGCCAAAGGATTCTCCGGAGCAGAAATCGAATCAGCGGTGCAGTCCGCGCTCTACGCCGCCTTCGCGCGCAAGCAGGAACTCGGCCACGAACTCGGCAACGATGACCTGCGAATTGATGACCTGCTAAAGGCGCTGACGTCGACGGTTGCGTTATCCGTAACTCGGGCGGAGGAGATTGCCGAGTTGCGAGCATGGGCAAAAAATCGGGCGGTCTGGGCTAGTACCTAAACGCCCGTCCTTTTTATCCGAATGGCTCTGCTCGAACGTGAGCGTAAGGACGAGCGGCGGAGCGTCCTTCGAATGGCAAACAGCCGACTTTCTAACTCGACTGGCTTCGATTTATCATGGATCTTTATCGTCGATCTGCAAATGGCATTCCCCATCAAAATTTGCGCAATTTGCTCGGAGGAATTCGAACTGAAGCCCAATAAGCCCGGCTTCGCCAATCGCTGCCCGGATTGCAGCGCTTCGGAGGAAGACCAAGCCGCGACCAAGGGCGCTGCGGCCGATGCCCTTAAGGGCGACAAAGGGGCAACCGAAGCTCGCCGCGAGGCAATGCGGAACCTGCTTTACCGCAAAGACAGCTAGCCTCGAAACGGCGAACTACTTCTTGTATAACTCCGGCAACTGCTCGCGAAGATGATTCACTTTCGGCGCGTCGTTGATCGCGATGTAGGGGTTGTCCGGATGGAGCGTCGCGTAATTCTGGTGATAATCCTCTGCCGGATAGAACGACCGGAGCGGCATGACCTGCGTCACAATCGGACTAGGAAAAACTTTCGCCTGCGTGAGTTGCGCGATGTAGGCATCGGCGACGCGCTTCTGGTCATCGTTCGAATAAAAAATTACGGAGCGATACTGCGTGCCCGAATCCGGGCCCTGGCGATTTAGTTCAGTCGGGTCATGGCCGACCGAGAAGAACACTTTGAGCAGTTGGCCGTAGGTGACCTGCGAGGGATCGAATACGACCTTTACCGACTCGGCATGTCCGGTCTGGCCGGTGCTCACGATCTCATAATGGGCGGTAGCTGATACGCCGCCGGAGTAGCCTGACGTCGCGCTTTCCACTCCGTGAACGTGCTGAAAAACGGCTTGAACTCCCCAGAAACACCCTCCCGCAAAAACTGCGGTTTCGCTGCCGGATTTTGCAGCGATGGGGGCATCGGCTGTCGGGTTAGGGAGCGTCGGGCCTACGGTTGCGGCAACGGCACGGCGCCCGCCTAGGGCCGCGCCAAGAATTAGAACCGCGATCAGGGCGATAGTTACAATTACAATTCCCCACCTTGTATTCTGGGTTTCAGAATTCATGAGTTTGCTTTCCTTGGTATATGTAGGTTCGATTCCGGAGACCGGCAAAAGTTACAATTCCGCGCTGAGACGCGCCATGGAGGTTGCAGCGAAGTCTCAATTCCGTGGATTTCCCGCCATTGACGGCCCGTACGAACCGCGCTACGCTGTTCTCACATGGTTGGTAACCGCCCCGTAATCGGGGTGCGCAATTCGCTTCTCACTTCTTTCCCGTTCAGCTACTTGCGTGCCAAAAAAAGTGTTTCGGCACAACCGCCAACCGCTCGAAAACCTCTTCGCTATAGCCCACATCGAACCATAAGCCCGAACCGACTGCTGGAGGCGGCATCCCGTACTCATCCAAACAAGTATGAAAAAAAATATCGAGCTCAGTCCTAATATCGAAACTCTCTTCGGCACTCGCGATGAAAACCTGCATGTGCTTGAAGATGGTTTGAACATCAACATCGATCTCCGCTCGAACCACATTGAGGTTGAGGGGGCTCCTCGCGATGTGGCTCGCGCTGAACAACTTTTTGCGGACTACGAGCACTTGCGAAAATCGGGCCATCAGTTCGTCAATGGCGACCTGAGCAGCATGTTGCGGGTCGTTGTGGGAGATCCGAACGCTACCTTGCGCGGCCTTGCCGAGGCCGGCCGCCAGCGTTCTTTTGGACGCCGCACGGTACAGCCGAAAGGCCCCAACCAGCGCCGTTATCTGGAAGCGATCGAGCAACATGACATGGTTTTCGGCGTTGGACCTGCCGGAACTGGCAAGACTTACCTTGCCGTGGCGATGGCGATTTCTGCGCTTTTGAACAAACAGGTCAATCGCATCATCCTCGCGCGCCCAGCCGTTGAGGCGGGCGAGCGTCTCGGCTTCTTGCCGGGCACGTTGCAGGAAAAAATCGATCCTTATTTGCGTCCGCTGTACGATGCGCTCTTTGACATGCTCGATCCCGAGCGAGTCGAACGTTACCTCGAAAAAAATATTATTGAAATTGCTCCAATCGCCTTTATGCGCGGGCGAACCTTGAACGACTCCTTCGTAATTCTCGACGAAGCCCAGAACACGACTTCAGAACAGATGAAGATGTTCGTAACCCGGCTTGGGTTCAACTCTAAGGCCGTCATTACGGGAGACGTTACGCAGATCGACTTGCCCAACGCGCGGCGCAGCGGGTTGATTGAAGCGGTAGACATTCTGCAAGGCGTGAACGGGCTCGCCTTTGTGCATTTCGACGAGAGCGATGTGGTGCGTCATCATCTGGTGCAGCGAATCATCCGCGCCTATGACGAGCACAAGTCACGGCTGGCGGAGCAGCAATTGTCGCTGCTTGAACCAAAGCCGGTTGTCGCCCGTCCCACGCCGGCAGTTGAAGAGCCGCAGATGCCAAATTAGCTACCTGAAATCGCATCCCTCAAGAATTGTCATCCTGGGCTAGGCGAAGGGCCTATGCCTTTACCGGCGGTAAGTTTCCTTAAGGTTCGCGGCTCAGCCCCTTTACATCGTTAAAGATGACGATGTTGTTTAGAGGTCGTTCCTTAGCTTGATGGTAGCTTTGCACCTGGACTCCGATATCCTTGCAATGATATTTGGAAGAGCATGGTCATCTTTCAAAAGCGCGTTGCAGGCATGAGCGAACTGGCACTCGACCGCTTTTTGGCGCGCGCCCGCCGCGCTGCGTGCTTGAAGGGAATTGTGAACGTTCTCGTTACTTCCAGTTCTGAAATGCGCTCCCTTAACCGCCGGTTTCGCGGAAAGGATAAGCCCACGGATGTCCTTTCCTTTCCTGCTGCCGACATCGGCGCAGCGAGACGCGCCGGGTCCCACTTTCGTGCGCAACCTATTGCTGGAGAGATCGCTATTTCATCGGACCTTGCGTCACGGAACGCGCGACTGTTGGGTCACGCGCCTGCCGAGGAAATTAAAATTCTCACGCTGCACGGCCTATTGCATCTCGCAGGGTTCGATCACGAACAAGACAAAGGGCAGATGGCCGAACGCGAGCGAGCGCTGCGCGCACAGTTTCGGCTTCCCACCGGGTTAATTGAGCGCAGCATGGCCCCCGGGCGCGGTTCACCGAAGAATAGCGTCACGCCTAAGAGGGCGAGGAAGCTTCCTCAATGATCGGCCCTGGGATAGCTTTGCTGCTGCTCTTTGCTTTGCTGACTCTCGTGTCATATGTGGACCGTTTGTACCAGGAGATCGGAAAATTTCTTTCGCGCGAGTTTCAAGACAACATCGACGCATTCGAGAAAATTGTTGAGCCCCGACTGGAAGTCACCCGCACCCGCGCTTCGCTTTCGATGGCGATCCTGACGCAACTCGTCACCGCTGCCATCGCAATGATTGTCGGATTCACCGTCTTTCGTGATCGCGCGTGGGGCTTCTATGAAGTGCTGGAGGCGACCCTCAGTCTCGTCCTGATCGTCATCACGTTCAACCGCCTGTTGCCTTTTGTATTCTTCTCGCGTACCCACGGGCGATGGCTCAGTCACTTCATTGTCCCCCTGCGAGTTCTGATTTATCTGGTTCTGCCTGTCACCCTCGTGCTCGGGTTCTGCCAGTCGGTTACAGCGCTTACTCGCGAACACGCCGATGCGCAACCCGAGAGCTCGGCGGAGGCGGTTGACGCCCTCATCGAAGCTGGTCAGGAAGAGGGCATCATTCAGGAAGGCGATCGCGACCTGATTCAATCCGTTGTCGAGTTCAGCGGCAAGACGGTTCGCGAAGCGATGAAACCGCGTCCCGAGATGGTCGCCGTTCCCTCTGAATATACGGTCGAGCAGATCGTCGACCTGTTGCGGGTTAAGCCATTTTCGCGCGTCCCGGTTTATGACGGTACGATCCATCAGATAAAGGGAATTCTCCACACCCAGGACGTTTTGCAGGTTCCTGACTCCGAAGCGCACACGCGAACTGTTGCGACGTTAATGCGCAAAGATGTTTATTTCGTCCCCGAGAGCAAACTGGTCAGCGATCTACTGCGAGAAATGCAACGCAGCAACGTTCGCATGGCCATTGTCGTCGATGAATACGGCGGGGTCGCCGGCCTTGTCACAATCGAAGATCTGGTCGAAGAAATTGTCGGCGAAATTGGGGACGAGCACGAAAAAGCGGAAGTCGTGCGGGAGAGTGAACACTCCTACGTAGTTCCGGGAAACATGGACGTCGATCGACTTGACGAACTCTTCGGCTTGCGACCCGAAGGCCACGAGTCTTCCACTATCGCGGGACTGGTGAGTGAACTAGCAGGGCGCATTCCTAAAAAAGGCGACGTGATTGAAGAGGAAGGATTTAAATTCGAGGTTCTGGAGTCAACCGACCGGAAAGTCGAGCGAGTCCGGATTTCAACCGCCGAACCGAAGCAGATGAAATTGATATAGTTTTTTCCTCTTTCATGATTTCAGTGTTGTCATCATCTTCCGGCATAAACGCAGAACGCGTGTGGTATCCAGATCTCCGTACTCGCATTCAGGTGATTCAGTAGGAAATGACTTTGCCGCAAAGGGCCACATTCGGCCGTCTTTCGATCGTCGCGGGCAACGCTGTTCAGTCAGCAGGGCTCGTCGTGGCCTGTGTCGCTCTCGCAGAGGCGAGTTCGTTGCATTCGCGAGCATTAGCCTTTGGCATGAGCGCGATGGCATGGATTCTCCTTTATTTTTTCTGCCACGCAATCGCCCACTGGGCGGTTGGACGTGTCGTCGGAATTCGCTTGGTCCACTACACCGTGGGAGGCACTGCCAACCCCGCAGGCTATCCAGGACTGCTGCGCTGGATATTCCAACATCTCCCGTTCTTTGGCGTGCAGACAGAAAAGAATTCAATGCAGATTGCGAGCGCAAAGGCAAAGGCTACCATGTGGTCGGCGGGAGTAACTTCTTCGATCGTTGTTCCGACCCTGGGCGCGCTTTATGCGTGGAAGTCAGGAACCCCATACGGCACGATTCTTTTGGGCTTTTCGATTTTCTGGTCGATCGGCACACTATCTTCAAACTGGCGGAGCAAGACTGGCGACTTTACCAAGGCCCGCCTCGCACTGAACACCGCAATCGTTCCCCCTCGCCAAATGACAGCCAATAGGTCCAAGCACTGATGTCGAGGTCGCCTGAAAGCTAGTAACCTATACAATATGTCCTTTCATTCCGGATTCGTCTGCATCCTCGGCCGCCCTAATGCTGGCAAGAGCACATTGCTGAACGCCTTGGTGGGAGAGAAGTTGGCAATTATCTCACCGAAGCCGCAGACCACCCGAAACCGAATTCTGGGGATTATTAACGTCCCCAAAGAAAAAGGACGAGACGCGGGACAAATCGTTCTGATTGATACTCCCGGTGTACACCAATCGGGTTCATCACTCGGGCGAAAAATGATGTCTGAGGTGCGCGAGGCGCTCGAGGGCTGCGAGCTGATTCTTCTGATCGTGGATGCCAAAAGAAAGTGGGATCGAGAAGACGCTTCCGTTTTCGAATTGGCGAAGAAGGCGGGTACTCCAGTCTTTCTTTTGTTGAATAAAATCGACCTCCTAGCCGACAAGAGCAAGTTGCTGCCGTTGATTTCGCAGTTTCAAACCCTGCATGATTTCAAGGAAATAGTTCCAATCTCCGCGCTGAAGAAAAAGGGTTTGGTTGAATTGCTGGCCTGTGTGCTCGCGGCCCTGCCGAAAGGGCCAAAATATTTTCCTGACGATCAGATTACCGATCAACCGGTTCGCTTTATGGCTGCAGAGCTCATTCGCGAGCACGTGCTGATGCATACGCATGAAGAGGTGCCGCACGCCGTGTCTGTGCTGATAGAGCAATTTGAAGAGAGCCCAAGGCTGACTCGTATTGCAGCCGTGATCTTTTGCGAGCGCGACGGACAGAAGGCAATCCTGTTGGGCAAAGGTGGCCAGATGCTCAAGAAAATTGGAACCGACGCTCGTCTCGACATCGAGAAAATGGTTGGAACGAAAGTATTTCTGGAGCTCTTTGTGAAGATTAAAGCGGGGTGGCGCGATTCGCACAATTTTGTCGAAGAGCTTGACTGGCGTCGGCAGCTGCAGCAGATCGGCGGTTCACCGGATAAATCGTCGTAAGCACAAGCATCACTTTTGCCATTCTTCAGATCGGCTATGTTTCTTTAGTACCCGCCCGCTCTCACCAACGATCGAGCCGAGGAGCGAATAAAGTTTGCATACCACCGTGTAAATCCCTAGAATCTGACAGCTAGTTTGCATCTTATAAGCAGAACGTTTGGATCAAGCGCTCCACCTAAATGGCCAATACTCCCTTACCTCCAGAGAATTCTGCGTCAGCGATCGATGCCGAAAAGTTGACTTCGAGATTGAGTGTTACGTTTCTCGCCGACCGAGAGGCGATCGATCCAGTGGTCGGAAGCGTGATGAATGTGATTCGGGAAATGTGCGTTCCAGGAAGCGGAGATGATATCGAGCTGGCGCTCACCGAAGCCCTTGCCAACGCGGTTGTGCATGGCGCCAAAAGCGATCCTTCAAAATTGATCGAGTGCGATGTCGCCTGCGACGATCAAAAGGGAGTCATCATAGTTGTGCGCGATCCCGGCACCGGCTTTGATCCAACTAAGATTGCAAATCCTTGTGAAGGCGAGAATCTCTACTCTAATCACGGACGAGGAATTTTTTTGATCAATCAGTTAATGGATGAAGTGCAGTTCCATAAAAATGGGACTGAGATCCGAATGGCAAAAAAATAATCTCATTCTTTACCAGCGATACCCAAACTTTTCATCTTCCGGTAGAGGTGGCTGCGTTCCAGTCCTAGGACTTCCGCAGTGCGGCTTACGTTGCCGTGATTCTCATCTAATTTTTTCAGAATGTAGTCTCGTTCATAGGCGGCCCGCGCCTGATGAAGCGTCGATCCCTCGCTGCCCGCTACCCGTCGACTGCCGTCACGGTGAACCAGTGGCGGCAGGTGCTTGCGTTCAAACTTTGTGGTGGTTGGGTTCATTATTACGATGCGCTCGATGACGTTGCGAAGTTCGCGCACATTTCCGGGCCACGAATAGCGCATCAACACGTCGATGGCGTCATCGGCGATGTCGCGAGGCCTCCGCCCGTAGGCCGAGGCAAACTCCTTCAGAAAATGTCGGGCGAATAGAGGAATATCTTCCTTCCGTTCGCGCAGCGGCGGCACTACAAACGGAACGACGTTCAAGCGATAGAAAAGATCTTCGCGAAAATTTCCTTTCGCGATTTCTTCTTCCAGATCTTTGTTCGTCGAAGCGATCACTCGTACATCCACGGTTACCGGATCATCACTCCCTACGGGCACGAACCGCTGCTGTTCCAGAGTGCGCAAAACTTTTGATTGTGTTTTCAGGCTCATGTCCCCGACTTCATCGAGAAACAGCGTTCCTCGGTCGGCTTTCAAAAACTTGCCTTCCTTGTCAGACGCAGCTCCGGGAAATGAAGATTTTCGATGTCCAAATAACTCGCTATCGATCAAATCTTCCGGGATAGCGGCGCAGTTCATCTCAACGAACATTTCGTCTTTGCGCGGACTCCCCGTGTGAATTGCGTGCGCCACTAATTCTTTGCCCGTTCCCGACTCGCCATAGATCAGTACTCGGCCGTTTGTTGGCGCCATCAACGAAATCTGCTGCCGCAGCGCTTTCATCGGAACGCTATCCCCGACAATCACGCTTTTGGTCTGCAATTGCTTTCGCAGATCGAGATTCTCATGCCTCAGTCGTCGTGCTTCGGCGGCGTTTTTAACCAGGATCAGGGTTTTGTCCAGGGAGAGGGGCTTCTCCGCGAAATCGTAGGCCCCCAGTTTGGTTGCTCGAACTGCAGTTTCGATCGTTCCATGCCCAGAAATCATGATGACCTCGGGGGGATTTTCCATTCCGCGGATTCGTTCCAATACCTCCAACCCGTCAATTCCGGTTAGCCAGACATCGAGCAATACAACGTCAAACGTCGTTTTGCGTAGCAGTTCGAGGCAATCCTCGCCACTTTGACTGATGGTTGTCTTGTATCCCTCGTCATCGAGTATTCCGCTCAAAGACTCTCGGATTCCGGGTTCATCATCGACGATAAGAATATTCGGCATGGTTGAGAGTTAACTCGCTTCGATCGCGCTTACGGGCGCGCTCATGGCTTCTGATACGACCGGCAACTCGATCACGAACCGGCTGCCGATCGGCTTGTTCTCTTCAACTCGTATCGAGCCTCTATGGTCTTCAACAATCCTGCTCACGATGGCTAGCCCCAATCCCGTTCCACGTTGCTTCGTGGAAAAATACGGCAAGAACAAGCGTTCCTTCACGTCGCGGGAGACGCCCTGTCCGGTATCGGATACGACCAACTCGACGGCATCGCGGCTTGACGTCAGCGACGTGGATATCGAAATCTCTTTCAGTGCCGCGTTTTGCATTGCTTCTGCGGCGTTGTCCACGAGGTTAGCAACGGCTCGCTTGATGGCTTCTGGATCAGCCATCACCGGCGGCAGATCCGGAGCCAAGTCCGTGCGCAAGTCGATCCCGTCCAACCTCCCGTTGAACATCGTAAGGGCGCTTTCTACCAACTGGTTCAAACTGGCAGTTTGTGGCCGCGAAGCAGGGAATCGCGCCAGCACGGAAAATTCATCGACCAGGTTGCGAACCGTCTCTACAGCGTTACGGATCGTCTCGGCGCAGCTGCGAATAATATCGAGCGACGCCGCGTCAGGAGCGCCCCCCCTCGCCAAATGACGGTCTATGCGTTCGGCGGATAGGGCGATCGGCGTCAGAGGATTTTTGATTTCATGTGCCACACGCCGAGCAACTTCGCGCCACGCCGCCTGCTTTTGAGCGCGCAGCAACTCCGACAAGTCCTCGAAGACCAGGACGTACCCCGTGCCTTCTTCCGCATGTCGAAGTGCAGAGATAGTAACCGCCACATTCAGCTTGGCTCCAGGCAAAACAAGCTCCATAGTGGCCGCCGTCATCCCCATGCGATCTGCCCGACGTAAAAGTGGTTCCAGATCGTCGAGAACTTCCGCGGGCATGATCTCGCTTAGCGGCATCTTTATTAACGCCGCAGGACTGAGATGTTCGCTTCTCTCCACGTAGAACAATCGAGAAAAAGCAGCGTTTGCCAGTGTCACGCGCCGTGACGCATCAATCGAAATGACACCAGTTGGCAGGCTTTCAAGAACGGTTTCTATATACCGTCTACGGCGTTCGAGCGCTTCATTGGCCGCTCTAACCTCAAGGCTCGAAGTTTCGATCTGGTAGCGGCTGGATTCCAGTTGCTCTGCCATGCTGTTGAATGATTGCACCAGTTCAGCCAACTCGTCGGTCGCGCGGATGTCGACTCGGTAATCGAGTTGGCCTTTCGCAATCGCCGCCGTTCCGGCCGCTAGAGCGGCTACGGGGCGATTCACTAATTTCGAGAGCAGCAATGCCAGCCATGTAGACGCGAATAAGACGACAACGGTCAGCAGCATGAGAAACCCAATATAGGTTCTGCGGAACAACTTTCTCTTGGCAGCCAGTTCGATATACCGCTTCTGGCTATCTTGTATCTGCTGGGCCGTCTGCGCAAACTTGGGCGGCAGGGGCAGCGCGACGATCACCTCGCCATCGGGGAGCGTGGCAGCGGCAAGAATGTAGTCCGTCTTTCCCCATTGAAAGTGCGGATATTCGCCGCGCATCGCTGCCGCAAGCGGAAACTTATCCTGCATTTGCGCCCAGCGAGCCGGCGCATTCAAACTTACCGCAGTTGTCCCGTTGGTCATCGCAAGAACGAAACCACCCTGCAGCGTCGGAATATGTTCGCGAAACTCGGATTCAACCCCGGAGAAATTCTTGAGCGCAAACGCTCGTTGAAAATCAAGCGACTGCACGATGGATTGCGCTTCCGATGCCGCGTTCTGCCCGGCGTAGTCATACAGCAATGCCGACATCGCCGCAGTATCAGCCCGAACCTCTTCGACTGGCTGCGAGAACCACTTGTCGATCGAGCGATTCATCAACCCGTAGGAGAACCAAAACATCGCGATAACGGGGAGAAAAGATAAGAGAAGGCTTACAACGACGAGTCGAGTGCGAAATTTGGAACCCGCAACACCTTCCCGGCGCTCCGCGTACAGCTTCAACAAGTTGCGGCCGAGGACAACCGTCAGAGCGACGAAGGCGAAGAAGATCAGACCGCTCAGCCCGGCAAAAAACAGAAGCTGTTCGTTGCTGTCGGGGCTTATGAACTTTAAGTTGAATGAAGCCTGCGACACCATGATCGCCAGCAACAGGAAAGCGGCTGCCCCCAGTGTGATTACGGCCTTCCTGCGTCCGGAGGTTCTGCTTCGATCACGAGTTGGATCTGAAGGGGACAAGGACAACACACATTATAGAACTCGGCTAGACCCGCAGACATTTATAAGGACCCGCCGCCAATACAAATAAGAATGCCGTCCATTTTGCGGACGGCATTCTGTTAGCAGCTTCGGAAGTAGCTTTTGTTACTCCGAGCTGATTCGCATCCCGTAGAAGGACCGGTAGACAAAGAACACCGACACAGCGAAGAAGGCCAGCGCTAGTCCGCGAGTGAAGTTAATTCCTTGATCCCGCGTAAGCGAGACCGCCAACTCGACCGCAAGCAATCCGAACAGGGTCGTGAACTTGATCACCGGATTCATTGCCACTGATGACGTGTCTTTGAAAGGATCGCCCACCGTGTCGCCTATGACCGTGGCATCGTGAAGCGGAGTGCCTTTCTGCTTCAGTTTTGTCTCGACAATTTTCTTCGCGTTATCCCACGCCGCTCCGGCGTTAGCCATGAAGATAGCCTGGTAGAGACCGAAGATAGCAATCGAGATCAAATATCCAATAAAGAAGAAAGGTTCGATAAAGGCAAAGGTCAAAGTGCCGAAGAAGACGGCGAGAAAGATGTTGAACATTCCCTTCTGCGCGTATTTCGTACAGATTTCAACAACCTTCTTGCTGTCGGCGACTGAAGCCTTTTCCGAGTTCTCCAGGTGAATATTTGCCTTGATGAACTCAACTGCGCGATACGCTCCGGTGGTCACTGCTTGCATGGATGCGCCGGTGAACCAGTAGATCATTGCGCCGCCCGTGATCAAGCCGAGGAAGAATGGCGCGTGAAGCAGCGACAGCTTTTCTACGTTCGTCGTTAGCCCGTTGGTTAGCGCCATGATGATGGAGAAGATCATCGTGGTCGCTCCAACAACGGCAGTGCCAATCAGCACCGGTTTCGCGGTAGCTTTGAAGGTGTTGCCCGCGCCATCGTTTTCTTCCAGCAAATCTTTGGCGCGTTCGAAGTTGGCATTTACGTTGAAGTCCCTTTTGAGTTCAGCCTGAATGTTCGGAACCTGCTCGATTAGCGAGAGTTCGTATACCGACTGAGCGTTGTCCGTAACCGGGCCGTAAGAATCGACCGCGATCGTAACCGGGCCCATGCCAAGAAATCCGAAGGCTACTAGCCCGAACGCGAAGACCGGCGCGGCAATCATGTTGGCTGCGGCCGCCAGGCCCATCCCGCTGAACAGGTATGCCACCGCCATCAAAGCGACCATGGCGAGGCCGAGCCAGTAAGCAGAAAAGTTACCCGCGACTAGGCCTGAAAGAATGCCGAGCGAAGCGCCACCTTCTTTTGACGATGTGACTACTTCTTCGACGTGGCGTGATTCGACAGAGGTGAAAGCCTTTACGAGTTCAGGAATCAGTGCCCCGGCCAGGGTTCCGCAAGAGATGATGGAGGCGAGTTTCCACCACTGCGTTGAGTCGCCGCCAAGGTTCGGGATGATGAAGTAAGAAACAATGTAGGTCGCGACGATTGAGACGATCGACGTCAGCCATACCAGCGATGTAAGCGGCGTCTCAAAGTTCATCTTGTCGGCGTTGCCATAGCGGCTTTTTGCCACAGCACTGTTTATGAAATATGCCAGGGCGCTCGAGACGAGCATCATGATGCGCATGACGAAAATCCAGACCAGCAACTGCACCTGGATGTTCGAATCCTTTACGCCCAGCAATATGAAAGTGATGAGGGCGACGCCGGTGACCCCGTAGGTTTCGAACCCGTCGGCGGAAGGGCCGACGGAATCGCCGGCATTGTCTCCCGTGCAATCGGCGATAACGCCAGGGTTGCGGGCATCGTCTTCTTTAATCTTGAAGACGATCTTCATCAAATCAGACCCAATGTCGGCAATCTTGGTGAAGATGCCGCCCGCGATACGCAGGGCAGCGGCACCAAGCGATTCGCCGATCGCAAATCCTATAAAGCAAGGGCCGGCATAGTCACCGGGAATAAACAGGAGGATCAGAAGCATGATCAAAAGTTCGACCGAGATCAACATCATGCCAATCGACATGCCTGCTTCAAGCGGAATCTGGTACACGGGGTACGGCTTGCCAGGCAACGAGGCAAACGCGGTACGCGAGTTGGCAAACGTGTTCACCCGAATTCCGAACCACGCCACGCCGTAGCTGCCGGCGATTCCGACGATACTGAAAAGAAGAATGATCGGCAGGGTCAGCGCGACCGACTTGCCGGGAACCGGTTTCAGCCATCCAAAGTACACGGAGATAATAACGGCGATGAATACCCACAGCAGCATCAGGAACTTGCCCTGTGTGAGCAGATACGTCTTGCAGGTCTCATAAATGAGTTCGGAAATTTCGCGCATGGAGCGATGGACAGGCAAATTTTTCAGACGCATGAAGATCACCATGCCGAAGCCGAGCCCGAAGACGCAGAACAACAAGCCAATCATCAGCAGGCGATGCCCGTCGATGCCGAGAAACGAGACTGAAGAAAGATCGGGTAACTTCAACGCTGCTTCGCCTCCAGCCTCGTCAGTCTGGGCAACCGGCTGAGCAAGCGCGTAGCCCGAGAGCATGAGTAGAGTCACGACAGCGGCTGAAGTTTTCGCGAACCGGCGTCCGACAGACGCAAGATTGGCGTGAATAGTGCGCATCAAGATCCTCCTAAAGTCCTTCAAGGGGTGAAGCCAGTGAGTTTTGCTCAGGCAAACTCATTCATGCCCGAGTCATGTCAGCTCCGAACGCGCTTCCACCGCAAGGTAGATCATTATGAGGAGCGCCGATTTGGCCGCGTCGGAAAACACTTGTGCGTCGGCGTACAGTACTTTAATGTGCCCCAGCACGAAGCATTTGTTTATAACATCTTGCGGGAAGTTGGGTCAATAATCCTTGCGATACTGGAACGCTCAAGCGAAGTTGCGTCATTAGCACTTGCAAAAACCTGCATTCCGGCAAAACTTCACCGTGGAATCGCCTGGTCGTTCTCAAGCGTCATCTTTAAAGGCTTCCGTATAATCAAAGTTCCCCTCATGGCCGCCTCTCTGCAGTCGATTGTCGCCGCAACCCGGCAACGTTTGTTGGAGCGCGGATTGTACCGCCCATCCTCCGCGCAACGAGAACTGGAGCAAGCGGCGGCAGAATATTCGCCCAGAGGATTTCAACAACAGCTTCGCCGCGTCGCCAAAGATGGAATCGCGATTATTGCCGAACTCAAAAAAGCGTCGCCCTCAAAGGGATTGATACGCGCGGAGTTCGATCCCTCCGCACTAGCGCGTCAGCTCGAACAAGCGGGAGCCGCGGCGCTGTCCGTGCTAACGGATGAGGATTTTTTTCAAGGTTCGTTGCGCAACCTTCGTGAGGCCTCGGTCAGCACGTCGCTGCCTTGCCTCCGCAAAGACTTCATCATCGACGAACTGCAGATTATCGAGGCAAGGGCGAACCACGCAGACGCCATCCTTTTGATTGTCGCAGCTCTGGAACAACCGCAGCTTATAGGTCTGGCTCGTATTGCTGCGGCGCATGGCTTGGACGTTCTTTGCGAGACCCACGACGAACTGGAACTTCAACGGGCGATAGACGCGGGCTGCGAGGTGATCGGAGTCAACAGCCGCAACTTACAGACATTTAACGTTTCCCTTCATACCGCTTTGCGGTTGGCTGAAAAAATTCCGGTTCATTGTCTCCGAGTGGCGGAGAGTGGCATCCAATCGGGCGCGGACCTGGCGCGCCTGCGAAACGCAGGATACGACGCATTCTTGATTGGTGAATCGCTGATGCGTGCGGCGCACCCTGGCGAGGAACTGAAGAAGCTGCTCCAGGAAGCAAAAAGTGAGAGAGTAGACAGCAGCACTTAGTAAATAGCAGCCTTACTAGATAATCACTTATCGACCAACTGCAGAAGTTGAACGGCGAAAGAATGACTTGGGTCAAAATCTGCGGAATCACGAACATGGAAGACGCGCTAGTGTCGGCGGAAGCAGGCGCTGACAGCGTCGGCTTCGTATTTTACGAACGCAGCAAGCGCCATGTCACGGTCGAAACGGCTGCTTCCATCATTTCGAAGCTGCCAAAGAAGATGGAAAAAGTCGGCGTTTTCGTCAACGAGACGGTTGCGCGGGTATATAACGCAGTGCGAGAAGCCGGACTGACTGCGGTGCAATTGAGCGGAGACGAAACCACCGAATTCAGTCGAGAGCTCTACGCCTCATTCCATGGAAATGGCTCGAAGCGACCCATGATCTTTCGTTGCTACCTGGCAAAGATTTTTGGCGATCCCGGTCAAGATTCGGTAGGTTGGGATCCTGTAGCCGCGGGGCTGGTTGAACCTGATGAAGCGTACAAGGGCAAGCGAGTTCACAAGATTCATGTATCCAAGAATGGCGACCTGTTCCTCGAAACCCACGGGTTTCGCTGCGGCGTTGTTTCCGGGGTTTTGTTAGATTCGGCTACCAGGGAGACACGTGGAGGTACCGGACAGACTTTCGATTGGGAGCGCGTCCAGCCGTGGGCAGGCGTGATCAACAGCATCAGCAAGTTGATTGTCGCCGGGGGATTGCATCCCGGAAATGTTCAGGAAGCGATTCATGTCCTGCATCCGTGGGGCGTTGATGTTTCCTCCGGCGTAGAAAAAGAGCCTGGCAAGAAAGATTCTCGAAAGGTCCGAGCGTTCGTCGAGGCTGTGCGGGCCATGGAAGAAAGTTAATCAAATATGGCAAGCGCTCCTACAACGAAAGCTCCCTCGAGAAAGAATTCAACGACATCGGACATCGCCGGGCGTTTCGGCGCCTACGGCGGCCGCTACGTCCCTGAGACGCTGATGGCTGCGCTCGATGAACTTGAACGGGAGTACGAAAAAGCTAAGCGCGATCGCAAGTTTCAAGAGCGGCTCGACCTGCTGTTGCACACCTATGCCGGCCGTCCCACCCCGCTATTTTTTGCTCGCCGACTGACGGAGAAATTGGCCGGTGCGAAAATTTACTTGAAGCGTGAAGATCTTCTCCACACCGGCGCCCACAAGATAAATAATTGCCTCGGACAGGGACTGCTGGTTGAGCGCATGGGGAAGCGCCGCGTCATTGCTGAAACCGGTGCCGGTCAGCACGGAGTCGCCACCGCGACAGTCTGTGCGTTGCTCGGCTTTGAATGTGTCATCTATATGGGCACCGAAGACATGAGACGTCAGGAACTCAACGTCTTTCGCATGCGTTTACTCGGAGCCGAAGTCCGCGGCGTCGACTCGGGCTCTAAGACTCTGAAAGACGCGATCAATGAAGCCATGCGCGATTGGGTCACAAATGTTCGTACCACTCACTACCTGCTCGGTAGCGTGCTCGGGGCGCATCCTTATCCCACGATGGTTCGTGATTTTCATCGTGTCACGGGAAGCGAAGCTCGCGCGCAAATCCAAAAAGCTGAGGGTAGGCTTCCAACCGCGATTGTCGCGTGTGTTGGTGGCGGCTCGAATGCAATCGGAATTTTCTACGAATTTCTCAAAGACAAAAAAGTTCAGTTAGTCGGAGTGGAGGCGGGTGGCCGTAGCGAAGCTTTAGGCGATCATGCAGCTCGCTTCCGTGGAGGATCGCCCGGCGTTCTGCAAGGAACTTATTCTTACGTTCTGCAAGACAAAGCCGGGCAAATCGCACTCACACATTCCGTATCTGCCGGGCTCGATTATCCGTCGATTGGCCCGGAACACGCCATGTTGAAAGACTCGGGCCGAGCCGAATATGTTCCCGCTTCCGATGCGGAAGCGCTCGCCGCAACCATTTTGCTGGCGCGAACTGAGGGTATTATTCCGGCGCTCGAGTCCGCTCATGCCGTCGCCGAGGCCATCAAGCGTGCTCCAAAAATGAAGAAGTCAGAAATCATGATCGTCAACATTTCTGGCCGTGGCGATAAAGATATCGGAATTATGCGAGAGAATCTCAAGCTCGACTAACTACCCGCCTGATCGGTGAATCGCCTGACGCTGCGAGGCTCATCAGCGCTTAGGATTTAGTTTGCTTCAGCAGTCGCTTTATCTGCGATCCGGCACCTGTTCCGGATGTGCTATTACAATCAGTCACTCATGCCTTTCCACTTCGAAGAGAAGCCAGCGCTCGTCGTCTACCTGACATGCGGCGATCCGGACTTGGCTACGACCCGCGACGTGATACTGGCGGCCATTGAGGCGGGCGCTCGAGTGATCGAACTAGGCGTGCCCTTTAGCGATCCGTTGGCAGATGGACCCGTGATTCAGCGTGCAAGCGAGCGCGCCTTGAAGAATGGGGTGACGCTGCAAGATGTGCTAACCCTGGCTTCCGAAATTCGCGAAACCTCGCAATCCGTTGGACTTGTGATTTTTTCCTATCTGAATCCCATCTTGCGAATGGGCCTCTCAAAATTCTGCCAAGTGGCGCGCATGGCTGGAGTCGACGGAACCTTGCTCACCGACTTGCCGATCGAGGAGGCTGGAGAATATTTGCGCGAAGCCCGTAAGAACGATCTTGCCACCATCTTTCTCGCGGCCCCCACCAGCACCGATCAGCGACTCAAATCAATCGCGGATGTGTCTACAGGTTTCATCTACGCAATTTCGCGCACAGGTGTAACCGGTGCTCGTCAGGAGATGACGGGAGACGCAAAGACGTTAGTGCAGCGCCTTCGCAAATATACGAAGTTACCGATCGCAGTCGGTTTCGGAATCTCGACCCCCGAACAGTTCGCCGCCGTAGGTGAGATCGCCGAAGCTGGGGTCGTGGGAAGCGCGATCGTACATGCGATTGAAAAGAATCCCGGGAGAGAAGCGTCCACTGTGGCAGAATTTGTGACTAGGTTACTGGGCGAGAGGCGCCGGAGTTACCAGTTAGCAGTTAAGAGCTAGAAGCTTTGCTATGGATATTCGCGACTGGCGTAAGAAAATCGACGAACTTGATGGCAAACTCACGACGTTGCTGAACGAACGCGCCGCTGCGGCGATTGAAATCGGAAAGTTGAAACGAAACACGAGTCTGCCGATTTACGAGCCGGATCGAGAGCGTCAAGTCATCACCAACGTGCAGCGCAATAATCCCGGCCCGCTTTCTGAGCGTGATCTAGGGCAGATTTACGAACGGATCAT
>JANYKL010000160.1 GCA_025361625.1 Acidobacteriaceae bacterium | reverse complement strand
CACTCGCAGGTGGCGGAGCCCCCACCGTACTTACCGTCTCGGCCTGAAGTTTAGCCGCCCCTCCCTGCTTGCGCCAGAGGTAGTCTTCGTAATTGCCGGGATAAAGTTCGACCTTGCCCTCGCCGATTTCAAACACGCGGGTCGCCAGCTTATCGATGAAATAACGATCGTGCGAAACGAACACGACGGTGCCTGTGTATGTCATCAGCGCTTCGAGCAAGACGTCTTTTGCTCGTAGGTCGAGGTGGTTGGTCGGTTCGTCAAGCAGTAAAAAATTCGAAGGGCGAAGCAGCATTTTGAGCAGGGCATAGCGATTGCGTTCGCCGCCAGAGAGCACGCCAATGCGTTTGAATACATCGTCGCCAGAGAAGAGAAAGCATCCGAGCAGGCCGCGTAATTCGGTTTGTGTCGAAACCGGCGCAATCTCGCCAAGGTCGTCGAGAATGCGAGCTTCGGGATTAAGCTCTTTGTACTGGTCCTGCGCGAAATAATCAGGCTCAACATTGTGGCCGAGACTATACTCGCCTGCGGAAAGCGGCTCCTGCCTTGCGAGTAACTTGATGAGCGTCGACTTCCCTGCTCCGTTCACTCCGACGAGAGCGATTCGTTCTCCGCGCTCGATGATGAAATTTACTTTGGCGAACACTTTGTGTTCGTTGACGGCGCTTGTGCCATAGCTCTTGGCGACATTCGCAAACTCAGCAACGATGCGTCCGCTCGGCTTTGGCTGTGGAAAGGAGAAGTGCACCGTCTTCTCCTCTTCCGGAATCTGGATGCGCTCCATTTTCTCTAGTTCTTTAATGCGGCTCTGCACCTGTTTCGCTTTGGTCGCGGTATAACGGAAGCGATTGATGAAGACCTGGAGCTGGTCGATACGCTCGTGCTGCGTTTTGTAGGCGGCTTCCAGTTGCTCTTTGCGAGCGGTCTTACCGGCCAAATATTGATCGTAGTTGCCGGAGTAAAAATGTATCTGCTTATTCCACACTTCGACGATCTTCTTCACCGTGATATCGAGAAAATAGCGGTCATGTGAAATCAGGACAAACGCATTCGGATACGTAGTGAGATATTCCTCAAGCCAGTTCCTGGCTTCGAGGTCTAGATGATTGGTCGGCTCGTCGAGCAGCAATAGATTCGGTTTCTGTAACAGAAGTTTCGCGAGGGCCAAGCGCATCTGCCAACCGCCGGAAAACTCATCCGTCAGTCGCGTCCAGTCGTCGCGGCCAAAGCCAAGCCCAGAGAGCACTTGGCCGACCTGCGCTTCGAGGGTGTAGCCGTCCCTGGTTATGAATTCATATTCCAACTTCTGATAACGATCGGCGACGTTCGCGTACTCAGGGCTCGTATGGTCGAGCTCTGACATGCTACGCGTCAACGCTTCCATCTCTTTTTCCATGGCGTGCAACTCGCCAAACACCGCCATGCACTCAGCAAAGACGGTTCTGCCGGTCATAGTCAAGCCGTCTTGCGGAAGGTAGCCAGTGGATATGCCCTTTGCGCGCGAGATGCTGCCGTAGTCGAGCGTCTCGCTCCCCTCCAGAATTTTCATGATGGTCGACTTGCCGGTGCCATTGGCGCCGACAAGACCCACGCGCGACTCGGGCGTGATCAGCCAGTCGGCATTCTCGAATAAAAGTTTATGGCCGTAGCGCTTGCCGGCTCCGGAAAGTTGAATCATGGACTGCTTTTATCGTCTCATGAATGGATGTCAGGTGGACCAGCTTCACATCTGTTTAGCGGCTGCTGGCTAGCGAAGCACTGCCAATTTGCTGCAATGCACGCTCGATCACGGTTTGGAGTTCGTGAGCATATTTGACTTCACGTCCCTTAGCGAGAATGGCTCTCGCATGATCGGCATCGAACCAAGTCGGATCCCGATCGTCTTCTTCCGGCTCCCGGGTCTTGCGAACTTCCAGTAGAAAGGCTTTGACCATGTATTCCTGCACCCCTTCGGGCTGCCAGAAGACTCCTTTCGAATGAACATACATGTGGAAGTGCCGAGGCTCGATGATTCCGAAAGCTCCCGCTTCTTCGCGAGCCTCGCGCTCGGCAGCTTGACTGTGGGAGAGTCGCGGCTCAGTCGCGCCTTTGGGGAAGGTCCACTTGTTGCCGCCATTGGTCTGCACCAACAGAAATTCGGCGTCATCTTTCACCCGCCGATAGCAGACAGCCGCGACCTGCAGAGGCAGTGCGAGGCGCGTGGCCCTAGGCAGCATCATCTTTTGCAGTTTACAGGCAGGGCAGTGGAAAATTGTTAATCCATCGACGATGGTGCACACTCTTTGTCACCCCCACCTACCGCTACGCGCGTAAGTCAAGCCGCTCAGGCTCCGCAGCTTGGTAGCTTCAAGGTTTCGACTGGCAATAAGGACCTGAAACGTTTCTCCCATCCCTTCGGGGCTGATGAGGTGTTTGAGCTGCAATGCTCTCTTTGCTTTCTCTTGGGGCAGACGGCACTCCTCGAAAATATCCGCAAATTCGTTGCACTGACCGATACCCATCAGGAATTGCGACTGTGTGAGCAGACTTTCGCACAGCATGCCTGACATCTCGCATGCGGCGGCGAGGGCCGTGAAGTTTACATGGGCGGTAATATCCTGCTCGCCCGGCGCCTGGTAAGGATCGGGGCTTGCGGAATGATTACGGTAAGTCATGAGCGTTCCGCGATAGCGGCCGGCCAGTTGCTGCTTTCGCGTGTAGCCGTAGTCGACGGCGATGATGACACCGCGGCCGACCTCGGCGCCAAGGTCATTGGCCAGATTTTGCGCGATCAAGGGGACTTCGATTCGTTCATTTTGTTCGGGATGAACTCCGTAGCGATCCAGGAATTCAAGTTCGTCTGGCTGCGGCTTGAGCCAGATTTCGCATAGACGATTTTGCTGGAGGGCAAGATGCAGTTTTCCGCGGACGCTTAAAATTTCAACGGGAAGCGCGTCGAAAAATTCGTTAGCGAAAACGACGCGGGGGGTCTTGGAATCACTATGGCGGAATGGAACTGTGGGTCGTTCCGCGGGACTTTTATTTTGCGCGCGGCTGGTCTCAGCTCCTGCGGGCTGGGCTAAGGGCGGTCGTACCTCCGGAACTTTCCCGTCGCCGTCGGTGCCGACTTTGACTTTGACTATGCCCTTAACTTTGCCGTTAACTTTGCTCTTGACTCTGGCTCCGTGTTCCTCGCTGATGCGAATTTGGGCTTTCCCGTTCGCGATTTCATCGCGGAGATTGTCTTCCAGCTTCTTTCTGAGAGACGGCGACGACTCTTCTAAGGAGTAGGTCAGTGCGCTGAAAAAATCAGGAAATTTTTTCTTCGACCAGTGCAGAACGTCGCGGGCGAAAAGGCCGCGTCCCGGGCCCAGTTCCAGTATTTCGATTCTGGGTGGACGGTCGAGGGCGCGCCATATCTCTTCGGCCTGCCTCGCAATCAGCCGCCCAAACACTGCGTGCAGGTCGCTTGAAGTGTAGAAGTCTCCGGATTTCCCGAATTGCTCCGCATTGCCAGCATAGTAACCAAGTTGCGGATCATAAAGACAGATTTCCATGTACCGCGAAAATGGGATTGGGCCGCAATCTCTTATCTCGCGTTCAATCTGTTCACGAAGCGGGAACACGCCATCGATCTTCTCACAGCTATTCGGGGAACCTGGGCTAGACGTTAGTCTGATTCTGCAGTGATGGAGGCAAGTCGGGTTACGGACAACCAGACGGAGTTTGCGTCAGCACAGCCGAAGCAAACCGTCGCTTTGCTTATTCGTATCGGAGGGCTTCGATTGGGTCGAGTCCCGCAGCTTTGATCGCGGGCAGCATGCCGCTGACGACTCCTACTAAACCAAGGATCAACGTAGAGGCAATCAGGCTGCTGGAATCGATTGTCAGGCGGATGTCGCCGTCAGTGCCGTTTTCTGCGAAGGCGCTCCACAAAGTCAGGGATCCCACCGACCAGGAGACGAGGTAAGCCAAGGCGACTCCCGCGAGACCACCGATCAGCGTGATAATCAGTGCTTCGGTCAGAAATTGGACGAGGATATGCCATCCCCGAGCGCCCAGAGCTTTCTCGACTCCGATCTCGCGGGTGCGTTGTGTGACCGAGACGAGCATTATATTCATCAGGCCAACGCCGCCGATGCCAAGTGTGAGCAGTCCGATAAATCCCAGGAGAATCTTGATACCAGTCGTAATCACCCGCAAGTCAAGCAAGTCGGCGAAGACATCAAAGATGAAAACCGCGCGTTTATCTTTTGGGTCAAAGTCGTGATGAAAGGCCATGGAGCGCCGAACCGCGTTGGTCACTTTTTCGTTACTGCCTTCGTACTCCATCACGATCGCGCTGAGGTAGTAAGTATTCGCAAGATCGCTCATGGCGGTAAACGGGATATACACCTTCTCATTCATGTTCTCGTCACCGTTCTGGATGACGTGTTTCAACACTCCGATCACATCGTAGGAGATGCCGTCGATGCGAACTTTTTCTCCAATCGCGTTCTGGCCGGAAAATAATTTCTTTTTGATATCGGAGCCCATCACCGCCACTCGAGTGCGCGTATTTTCGTCGAAGTCGGTAAAAAACGTCCCTTCCTCGACTTCGATACGACGCATGCGCGAATAGTAGGGATACACTCCGCTGATCGAGTAATTTCCGCTGCGAGTTCCGTAAGCAACACCGCTTTGCTTTGAGACCTCGGGTGAAATGCGTTTAAGCAGCGGAACTTCAGCCTCGAGGTAATCCAAATCGTTGGTGGTGAGTTTGATCTCGCTGCCCGCCTTGGTGCCCCCCGCTTGCAACGAAGTGCGTCCTGGAAAAACAAAGTCGAGGTTTGTCCCGAACGAGCGGAAGGCGACCCAAAGGCCGCGCTCAAAGCCGGTTCCGTAGGCAAGGAGCAGAACGACGGTCGCGATTCCCCAAGCCATTCCCAGCATGGTAAGAATGCTTCGGCGTCGGTTATGCCTGAGCGCCTCGTAAGCCTGACTTGCGAGTTCAATCACCATGTTTCGTCCTACTCCTGCCGCAACGCTTCCACCGGCTGCAAGTGCGCTGCCTGTCGCGCCGGATATAGGCCGGCGAGAATCCCCGCGCAAGCCAGCGAAAGGATCGCTATGGCGGCGGAGGACGGAACAATCCGAGGCGTATCAAAGCCTTCAGGGGCAGGCAGCGCGGCCAGCACCATAACCAGTGTAGTCGTAATGCCAAGTCCGATTCCTCCGCTCAGCGCAGTGAGAAAAGCACCCTCAACAAAAAACTGAGTCAGGATGGCCCGATGAGTAGCTCCTAAAGCCTTGCGCAAGCCAATTTCTCGAGTTCGCTCGGTGACCGACACTAGCATAATGTTGATGATTCCAATTGCGCCGAGCGCGAGCGTGACCACGCCAACTACACCTAAAAAGTAGTCCATTCCGTCAAAGATTTTCGCAACGCGCTGGTTGTTCTCGATGGTGTCCCAATCTTCAAATGATTCTTCCAGCTTAGGATTGAAGCCGTGGCGGCGGGCGATAATTTCGTGGACCTCGGTTTTTGCCGCCAGGTGATTTGCCGGATCATAGGGACGATAGTTCAAGAAGGAAATCGCATCTTCGGTGTTCTCCTCTTTAAGCCGGAACAGATTACGCATCGTTTCGATGGGGATGAAAATGCGCGCGTTAGTGCCATTATTTCCATCTTGCCCGACTTTGCTGAGCACGCCGATGATCTCGAAGCGTACTCCGTTGAGCAGAATGGGCGCCCCAACCGCAGGCCGCCCCGGAAAAATATTCTTTAGAAGCTCCCACCCAACCACCGCGACCCGTCGCGTTTCGCTGTTATCTTGGTCGTTAAACCAGCGCCCGGGGCCCACCGGGACATTTCTGATTTGGTTATACTCGGGCGCTATGCCGAACACCTGGCCGTTGGTCGACCCGTAATCGCTTACCGCGCGTATATCTTCGCGATTGAGAACCGGGGAAAGATACTTGATCGATCGAGCGTCCCTGCGAATTGCGAGATAATCCTGATATGTGAAGTGGTAGCGGCGCCCAGACTGCGTGCTGCCTGCAACCGCGGGAATGCGCCCGGGAAAACTAAACATGATGTCTTGCCCGAGCGTTTTCAGCTGGCGCGCCTGCCCGCTGCGAAAGCCCTCTCCCAGCCCGACCAGCAACAACAGCGATCCCACGCCCCATGCGATCCCAAACATGGTCAGAAAAGAGCGCAACTTGTGGGCCCAAAGTGTGGCTAGAGACTGGCGAACTATTTCGATGAGCATCCGCATGGTTCACCGCGATGAAAACAAGTTAAGGGGCAACGCCCCGCGTTCTCCCTCTGTGTAGTACGGCAGGCGAAGAGGATTGGTTCCAGAAGAACACGTTTCTTCTAGTCTTGGACGCTGCCGCCGTGTAGCCGTTAGCAGCCGAATCGCTCGACCGCGTCCGGCTGTGGGCGGCGATTGTTGACTTGGTTTCTAGCCACAGAGGCTATCAGTGGCCGGGCTGGGGCTCAGTTAAGTCGAGCGAGCTCAACAAACCAGAAGGTCTATGATTTCAGAATGGGCATTTTTACCGGTATAGCGGATTGATCTGCTTCGTTCGATGGTTGTCCAGGGACTTTATATTCGAACACGCCACGTCCCGATTTTCGCCCCAGCCTGCCGGCTTTGACATATTGCACCAAGAGCGGGCACGGACGAAATTTTTCACCCAGCGATTTGTGGAGATATTCGAGGATGTGCAGCCGAGTATCAAGCCCGACGAGGTCAACCAACTCAAACGGACCCATGGGATGATTCAGCCCCAGCTTCAGCGCCTTATCGATGTCTTCGGCAGTGGCTACGCCTTCCTGCAGCATGTAGAAAGCTTCATTGCCGATCATGGCATTGATTCGGCTGGTAATGAAGCCTGGAGACTCTTTGATTACGACGACTTCTTTGCGCATGCGTCGCCCAACCTCGACTACCGCCGCGAGTGTGTCGTCATCCGTTTCGAGGGCGCGCACAACTTCCAGCAATTTCATTTTGTGAACCGGATTGAAGAAGTGCATGCCGACGCACTTCTTCGCGCGGTAAGTCACGCTCGCTATCTCAGTCACACTCAGCGAAGACGTATTTGAGGCAAAGATTGTCGCAGGGCGGCAAATCTTGTCGAGCATGGTAAAGATCTCAATCTTCGATTCCATCTCTTCTGGAACAGCTTCGATAATGAGGTCAGCATCGCGGGCGGCTTCGTCAACCGAACCGGCATATTCGAGACGGGAGAAAGCGGCGTTCGCTTCGGAGGCCTCGACTTTGCCGATTTCAACCGCCTTATCGAGATTGGCTCGGATCTCCGTTTCGGCCTTGCGGAGCGCGTTCGGCAGCAGGTCTTCGAGAATGGTGCGATAGCCGCCAAGGGCCGCAGCATGAGCGATGCCCCGACCCATGATGCCGGCGCCTATGACGGCTACCGTTCGGACTTCAGTCACTCTTTATCCTCTTTACCGTGCTTGCCCTGATGCTCAAGACGCTGTACGACGCTTTCATAGCTTGGTTCGGACTTACGGATGTACTCGCCAAGGCGTGCACTCTCTTCCTTGGTCATTGCCGGAATGCTAGCGCTGATGCGCCGCAAAGTGGTGGCGATGTCGTCGATGTAGTTCATGTGACGGATAAGTTCTCCAGTTGCAGGCATGATGGCTCCTTACTTTTGTGGGCGAGCGGCGGAGTGTTCTCTTGCCGCTTCGCCGCTTTGATACATCCATTGTTCAACAGGCGGCCGGATTTAGCAAAGGCGGATTTGGAATTGCAGATAAACCGTTAGCGAAGCACAATCTGGCGGTTTCCCAGTTATTAGGACGGTCAGCCGTGGAAGATTTTTTCAATTGTTTCGCAAGCGAGAATAGAACTCACGCAACCCAATCTTCATGGGCCGAGTAAACGAATGGCTTAGGAAGCCGATCAACCACTTCGCTGAGCGTTGCGAGTTTCTTAGCCAGTTCCGGCCGGAGTGCGTCTCCTGAAAAACGCCAACGCCAATTGCCCTGTGCCTGACTTGGAATATTCATCCGCGCTTCGCTCCCCAGGCCCAGCGCGTCTTGCAGCGGAATCACGCATAAACTCGCAACTGACGCGGACGCCGCGCGAATCATCGCCCAATTAATTCTATTATCGTCCGGCCCAAGGTAGGCCTGAAGTTGTTCACGTTCATGCTCGGTGGCTCCCGACTTCCACCAGCCGAGCGAAGTGTCGTTATCGTGCGTTCCCGTGTACACAACCTTTTCAGAACTAAACATATGGGGAAGGTGGGTGTGTGCTCCCTTGTCGCCGAAACCGAATTGAAGCACTGCCATTCCCGGAATGTCGAGGCGCTTGCGGAGCTCATGCACGTCGTCGGTGATGTAGCCGAGATCTTCGGCAAAAAACGGCAGTCCGCCAAGAGCCTCGCGCAACTTCATGAACAGATCGTCTTTAGGACCGTCGACCCACCGTCCGTTGATGGCGGTGGGCTCGCCTGCTGCTATCTCCCAAAATTGCGAGAAGCCGCGAAAATGATCCAGGCGAATGTAATCAAACTGCTGTGTCAGCCACCGCATCCGATCAATCCACCACGAGTAGCCCTGTTCGCGCATCACGTCCCAGCGATAAAGAGGATTGCCCCAGCGCTGCCCTTCTTTGCTAAAAAAGTCAGGCGGCACTCCGGCGATGACTTCGGGAGAAAGTTCCGGCGTTAATCGAAACAGATCGGGATGCGTCCAAACATCGGCACTGTCGAAATTTACGAAGATTGCCATATCTCCGGCGACCCGGATGGAACGTGAGGCGCAGTAGGCGCGCAGAGCCTTCCACTGTTCGAAGAAGAAGAACTGCACCACCCGGCGCACGTCGAGATCTTCGTGCATTTCTTCGCGGGCACGCTCCATGGCGGACGGCTCGCGCTGAGTGAACTGGTGAGGCCACTCATTCCAGCTCTGGAGCTTGAAGCGCGAGCGCAATCCATCGAAGAGCACGAAGTCATCAAGCCACCATTGATTTTCATTGCAGAAGGCTGCAAAGCGCGAGCGCGCAGGCGCAGGCGCTGCACGGACGAAATTTCGAGCGGCTTCGAAGAGGACGGGCAGCTTCTGATAAAACACTGCGTTGTAGTCAACGAGGCCATTGGAATTTGGAAGAGAGTTAAGGTGATCTTGTTCGATCCAACCTCGCTCAACCAAACGTTCCAAGCTGATCAGGAGCGGATTTCCGGCAAAGGCCGAGGTCGAGGAGTAAGGAGAATCGCCAAAGCCCACGGGACCAAGCGGGAGAACCTGCCAAAGGCCCTGACCAGCTGCAGCTAAGAAGTCGGCGAAGGCGTAAGCCGATGGGCCGAAGTCCCCGATGCCTCCGCGCGCGGGCAACGAAGTTGGGTGAAGAAGAATGCCGCTTGCGCGTAAGAATGGCATTGGGAATATTCCCGATAAAAAACGCCTTGTTAGTGCGTCACGATGTTGGGAAATGTGGGGAGATACAGCGAGCCGCGCTCGACTGGTATGTCGATGGCAGTGTCGTAGCAGCTAGGCTACAGACCCTCTTGCGAGCTTTGACGGGTCAGGCTCTTCATCTCCTCCTGGTTAACCTTCAATCGCTTTGATTTTTCCATGTCTTTTCGCAGATTCGTGACGAAGAGACCAAATAGATCATTCTGCTTCGCTTCGAGCAGGGTCTGCCGCACTTGGTCTTTCTTGGCCGCGAAGTCCTGATCTGTAGGGGCCTGGCGTTCCAGTACCTGAGCGACAACACCGTTGCCCGCGGCAGAAATCGGAGCGCTGATTTCGCCTTCTTTCAGTGCGAAGATCGCGCTCGCGTTTGACATGGCGCCAATGTCTGGCACTTGGCCCTCAGGCGTAACGAGATCGCTAGTCTTAACTGACGCTCCTAATTCCTTCGCCGCTTTTTTCAGATCATGGCCAGACTTGGCGCGGTCGGAAAGCTCCTGCGTTTTCTGCTGCAGCAGAAAGCTGGCGCGCTCGTTCTTGAACTGGCTTTCAACTTTTGCTCGAATCTCTTCGAACGTCGGAGTGGCTTGCGGCTTAATGCCGAGCAATTGGAACACGACATACCCCCCGCCGGCTTGCACCAAGTCAGGCGGCGCTTTGCTTGCCTCGCTAAAAACTGCGTCCGTGAATTGGGGATTTGTGCCGAGACCCGGCAGGTTATCCGTTTTGGTGAAGTAATCTGTCGTGATCGGCGTAAGCCCTTTGCCAGAAGCAGCTTTGTCGAAGCCTTCCGTGCGTGATTGGCTTAAGAGCGCGTTGGCGGCGGATTCGGTAGCCTGCGCACCTTTTTGCTGCTTTACCTTCTCTTCAATCTCTGACTTGACCTCGGCCAAAGATTTCAAATGTGCATCTTGCTTGTCTTCGACGCGAATAATGTGAAAGCCATAGCTACTCTTAATGAGATCGCTCGTCTGCCCTTTGCCGAGTGAGAAGGCAGCTTTTTCGAATTCAGGAACCGTTCGTCCCCGTCCGATCCAGCCCAATTCTCCGCCGTTCTTCGCGCTGCCGGGATCATCGGAGTTCTTTTGCGCAAGCTTCGCAAAATCTTCGCCGGACTTTACCTCTTTCAAAACGCTTTCCGCTTTGGCGCGCGCGTCCGCGATTGCTTTTTCATCTTCCTTCTCACCGGGCGCTGGAAGCGGAGTCTTGATCAGGATGTGCGCGACCTTTACCTGCTCCGGTACGCGATATCGCTCACGATTCTGGTCGTAATAAGCCTGCAGGTCCTTGTCCGTGACCGACGCTGCCGCGCCTACTTTCGAGCTGTCGATAAGAACATATTTGATCTGCCGTTTTTCGGGAATTGAATTGTTATAGCTCGCCTTATTGCGATCGTAGTATGCCTTCAATTCCTCGTCGGTTGGATGCAGACCCTTCAAAATGTCGGCTTGTGTGATAACCGCGTATTCAAACTTCACTTTGGTGTTGCGACTGATAAATTCCTCGCGGACGTCCGAGTCGCCAACGAGCGCGCTGCTGGCCACAAGAGCGCGCAACTTGCGCACCAGAATAAAGTCTTTCTCCAAGCCTTCGAATTGCGGAACGGTCAGGTCGTTGCTCTGGACGAAATTTTGATACTGCTCTTGACCGATAAACTTGCCATCCGGGAACAGCATGGCGCCAAGTTGCCCGTGTTGCAGCTCGTCACGCAGCTCGTCGTCGCTCGCGCGCAATCCCATGCGATGGGCTTCGGCAATCAGCGCCTTTTCGTTGATTAGTTGCTCGGCCGCCTGGCTCGCAAAGTACGGAAGCAACATACTGGCCTGAGGTCCGCCTTTCGGGAACTGTTGCCGAATCATGGCGCGGGCAGTACGCTGCACTTCGAGTACGGTCACCTGTTGGTCGCCAACCGTGGCCACAACGCCCGCGGGGGGTGCGCCGATTCCAAGACTCGATCCAAGACCGCCGGGGATTAACGTTATTGCCATCGAGGCGCAGATAATAACGAGCAGCGCGCCGAGAATGATTTTGAGGGCTGGCCCCGCATTTTGAAGAGTTCGAATCATAAGTTTTTGGATAACTCCGTCGGAAGACTAAACAGTTGTTGGGCGAATTCCCGATTATAAACTACCGAGCGGAAGCGGCATGGCGGGGGGCGATTGGGCTTTCACACTGCTCTATTGAATCGAATTAATAAAGATGTTATCAAGGTAAACGCTGGCCGGACGGACTCGGCCTTGTCTGCAGCGTTATTCGTTTCCGTCACTTTTAGGCTCACCAAGGACTCTATGAAGATGTTGCGGCTTCTTCTTCCAATTTGTTCGCTCGCCGTTGCAGTCTCACAGCCGAGCTTTCAACCAGCACCGTCCCTGACCCTTCCACTTCGGGAGGGCTGGACGATTCAGTCTTCCGCAAAAGTCACGGCGAAAGGCGAAGCTATCTCCAGCCCATCCTTTAAGAGTAACGATTGGATCGCCGCCGATGTACCCACAACCGTTGTCGCCGCGCAAGTGAAGAACAGGTTATTGCCGGATCCTTTTTTTGGAATGAACTTGCGGCAATACCCGGGTGTGAGTTATCCGATCGGCTTCAACTTTTCAAACGTTGCAATGCCTCCGGACAGTCCTTATGCAGTGTCATGGTGGTATCGCAAGGAGTTCAATCTGCCCAACCTCTACTCCGGCAAAACCGCGTGGTTGAACTTTCGCGGCATAAATTATCGCGCCAATATTTTTCTTAATGGAAAGCAGATCGCTAATTCGAACGAGGTCGCGGGTGCCTGGCGAACCTATGAATTCAACGTGACGTCCGCAATTAAGCAGGGGCCGAATGTTCTTGCAGTACAGGTGTGGGCTCCGACGGAAAATAACCTTGCCATTACATTCGTGGATTGGAATCCTGCTCCGCCCGATAAAAACATGGGCTTATGGCGCGAAGTTTACCTGACCACGAGTGGTGCGGTAGCGCTTCGCAGCCCGGCTGTGATGTCGAAGGTTGACTCCCCGCAAAACGATGCCGCTCATCTTACGGTAACTGCGCAACTGAAAAACGGTGCTGCAAAACCGGTCAGCGGAACTTTGAAAGGTCGCATCGGCGACGTCGATTTTCAGCAACCTGTCCAGCTAGCGGCGGGAGAGTCCAGGGGTATTGCTTTTACTCCCGAGGAATACCCGCAACTTAACTTCAAGAACCCCAAACTGTGGTGGCCCGCACAGATGGGAACGCCAAATCTTTACGATCTGACAATGTCGTTCGACGTAGGTGGAAAGTTGTCCGACGTATCGCACTCGAAATTCGGAATCCGCGAGATAACGTCTGAGGTCAGCGAACAGGCGGCAGATCGCCGAAAGCGTTTGTTCAAGATCAACGGCAAGAATATTTTGATTCGCGGTGGCGGATGGACTCCTGACCTGATGCTGCGAGAAACGTCCGAGCGGCTGGCCGATGAATTCCGCTATGTTCGCGACATGGGCCTGAACACGGTGCGACTGGAAGGCAAACTCGAGACGGAAGAATTTTATAAGACGGCCGATGAGCAAGGCATTCTGGTGATGGCCGGATGGTGCTGCTGCGATTTCTGGGAGCATTGGGGAAGCTGGAAGGACGAGGATTTCGATGTTGCCAGGGAATCCTTGCGCGATCAGATGTATCGGCTCCGGGGGCATCCGAGCATGTTGATGTGGCTCAACGGCAGCGACAATCCGCCGCCTCCTGATGTGGAAGAGATGTACTTGAAGATGGAGTCTGATCTGAAGTGGCCGAATCCAATCGTGTCATCGGCAACTGCGAAGGTCACACCCATTACCAACTCAAGCGGCGTGAAGATGAGTGGGCCCTACGAATACGTCGCTCCCTCTTATTGGCAGACCGACCCTTACTTAAAGAAAGATGACGGCGCCTGCAACGCTGGCGGATGCGGTGGGGCTTACGGCTTCAACAGTGAAACCAGCATGGGACCGGCGGTTCCGCCGATCGAAAGTGTAGAGCGCATGGTGCCGAAAGATCATCTTTGGCCGATGGACGAATACTGGAATTATCACGCCGGCGGCGGAGCTTTCAAAAATCTGCACGTGTTTAGCGAAGCGCTCGACGCGCGATACGGCAAGTCTGACAGCGCTCAAGATTTTACTGCGAAATCGCAGCTCATGACTTATGAGGGCGTCCGCGCGATGTACGAAGCGTACAGCCGCAACAAATACGCTTCGACCGGCGTTATTCAATGGATGCTGAATAACGCTTGGCCATCCATGATCTGGCATCTCTACGATTACTATCTGCGGCCGGGCGGCGGATATTTTGGCGCGAAGAAGGCGTTGCAGACTTTCGATCCCGTCTACGGATACGACGACCACTCGGTATGGCTGGTGAGCAGCCAGTACCAGGACGCCAAAGGCATGAGGCTAGCGATGCGTATTTTCAATCTGGACGGCACCCAGAAATTTTCGAAAGAGATGACAGTCGATGCCGCGGCTGACAGCACGTCGAAAGTGTTTGAGTTGCCGCAGATCGAAGACCTCTCCCCAGCATATTTCTTAGATCTCCGGATCGTGGACGAGAGCGGCAAGCTGGTGGGATCAAATTTTTACTGGCTCTCGACCAAACCTGAAACGCTCGACTGGTCCAAGTCCAACTGGTATACAACTCCAACTTCGTCTTATGCGGATTACACATCACTCGCTGAAATGCCCAAAGTTAAATTGAACGTTAAAGTTGGGGACGAATCAGCTGGCGGTAAAGGCGTTGCTGTAACCCGCGTGTCGATCGAGAATCCCAGTAAAAACATTGCATTCTTTGTTCGCCTCAAACTCGACAAGAACAAGGGTGGTGAAGAAATTCTTCCGGTTATCTGGCAGGACAATTACATCTCGTTGCTGCCCGGAGAAAAGCGCGAGATTACGGCGACATATCGCCTTCCACCGGGAGGAAACAAACCTGAACTAGAGGTCAGCGGCTGGAATGTGCAGTGACAATGAAGCAGATCTATAAGCTATTTTTTATTCTGTTTGCGGTAGTGGCGGTCGGCGAAGCTCAGACTCCGCCGGTGGAGGGGAAAACCGTACAGGAGCGATTGGGTTACCCGGCATCAGCCCGGCTGCTCGTGATCCACGCCGACGACTTCGGAATGAATCATTCCGTAAATCGAGCCACGATGGAAGCGCTCGAGAAGGGATGGATTACTTCAGCGAGCATCCTAGTTCCCTGCCCCTGGTTTCCAGAGGTCGCCGTCTGGGCAAGGCAACATCAAGACGCCGACCTGGGGATTCATCAAGCGCTCAACAGTGAATGGACAACTTTGCGCTGGGGGCCCGTGAGTTCGCGCGACAAAGTGCCCACGCTGCTCGATCCGGAAGGGTACTTGCCGCTCGATACTCCTGCCGTCACTGATAAAGCAAAGCCTGCTGAAGTCGAGGTTGAATTGCGATCACAAATTGCTCGTGCGAAGTCTGCTGGAATTCATCTCACGCACCTTGACTCGCACATGGGCGCTCTGTTCGGCTCACCAAATTTGTTTAACGTGTATCAGAAAATGGGACACGCATACGATTTGCCCATTCTGGAAGCACGCTCTGGAAGCCATTCGGCGATCGGCACCCAACCGCCGGCAGAGGAAGTGTTAGTTGAAAAGTTGATCGAAATCGACCCCGGCGTCAATGCCCTCGACTGGGCGCAGTGGTATCAAAATCAACTCGCAGCGCTCGCACCGGGCGTATACGAAGTCATCGTACATCTCGCCTACGACGATGAGGAGATGCGCGGCGCCACTTACGACCATCCTGACTGGGGTGCCGCTTGGCGCCAGCATGATCTCGACATGGTGAAGAGCGCTGAGTTTCGTCAGTTCTTGAAGGACCAACAATTTATTTTGGTGGGCTGGAAAGATTTGGCTAAAGCCCTACCCAGGAGTTAAGGACAGATAATTAAGGCGACTACTTCAGCCAGGAAGGAACTTCATTAAACAACTCGGATTTCTGCACTCCACTTCCTTCGACGACTGTATACATCCTGTCTGCGCCCAGGTCGCGCAGAGTATCGCTTTTGCCGTTCGGCCAGCGAATCTCCACGGACTCCATTCTGGTTGAACATCCCAACCCGAAATGAAGGCGCAGATCGTTTTGCGAGAGATAACTTCCCCCTCCGCGCACCTCGTCAAATTGTGAAACGCTACCGGCACGGATCGTCACACGCGCTCCGACCGCAGCGCGATTACTCTTTGAACCAACCAAATGAAATGACGCCCGGTGATTAGAACTCTTATTTCTGTTCAGCAAAAGTGAGGGCGGCTGCCCGACGTTCAGCACAACTACATCTATATTTCCGGTGTTGAAGATATCCCCGAACGCTGCGCCCCTTCGCGATTGAAGAGGCATGTCGGCAATGCCCCCCTCTCTCGAAACGTCGCGAAAGGTTCCATTGCGCAAATTTTGATGAAGCAGCATCGGCTGGGCGTAGGCAGCACTTCCTTTGATCTCATCCATCTGCGGATAGACGTGGCCGTTCACAATAAGAAGATCGAGCCACCCATCGTTCGCCATATCGAAGAAGGAGGTTCCCCATCCGACAAGCGGAAGACTTGGCGCGCCCAAACCCGAGGGCATGGCAACATCTTCAAAAAACTTTGCTCCCCGATTTTTATACAGCGTATTCGGCTGGTCGGCGAACTCGGTGACGAACATCGAAAGCTGGCCGCTATGATCGTAATCTCCCCACGCTACGCCCATTGACCCGAGCGCCTGCCCTTCGCTGTTGAGCGCGACTCCTTCGACCATAGCCTGGTCTGTGAAAGTTCCATCGTGATTATTGTGGTAGAGATGGTTAGGAGTAGCATCGTCGGCGACAAAAAGATCGGGCCATCCGTCGTTGTCGTAATCTCCCCAGCTCGCACCGAGGCCATAATATTTTTCGGGGTCATCGACACCGGCTTTTTTTGAAACTTCTTCAAAGGTGCCGTCACCCCGATTGTGATATAGCAGATCGGTCTCCCCTTCCATCCCCCAAGGCCCGCACTGGACAGGCGCCCCTTTGAACTGGCAGAATTTCGTTGAGCCCGGAGCGGGAAGATTATTGATGTCGACATGAACGTAGCGCGCTACGAATAAGTCGACGTTGCCGTCGCGATCATAATCGGCCCACGCGGCTCCTGTAGAAAGGCCGCCGCCGCGAACCCCTGCCTTATCGGTGACATCTTCAAAGGTGCAATCGCCCTTGTTGCGGTAAAGGGCGTTGCCGCCGAACCCAGTGACGAACAAATCGAGATTGCCGTCGTTATCAAAGTCGGCGACAGCGATCCCCATGCCCCAGCCTTTGCGCGCCAGTCCTGCTTTTTCCGTGATATCCGTGAATTTGAAGTCATCGCCTTGATGCCACAGCGTGACCAACCGATCCCCGCCGTGCTTATAGCGGTCAACCGTTGAGCCGTTAACCATCACGATGTCAAGTTTGCCATCGTTGTCGCAATCGAATAGACCAACCCCTCCGCTCATCGATTCAATGACGTAATATTTTTCACGGGACGAGATGTGCGAGACAGTAAGCCCTGCCTGGCTGCCGATTTCGCGAAATAACGGGACGGCTGAAAGTTGAGACGATGGTACCTTCTTTGCTCCGCGTTCAGTTGGGTGCTTTATGGAAGGCAAGCTCTGTGCCGAAACCAGGCCACAGACACTTATCAAGTAAAGAATGGCTAAGCGCAGGGGCATGCGACCTCATTGTAGCTTTAAAACTCTTGCCAACCTTCGCTTCGCTCGCATGACGATTTATTTTTTTGGGTAATTGAACGCGAAGCCCTGGGCCTCGTTGCCTGACATAAAGCGGGTGTTGTACTCCATCTCATAGTTCAGATGCGCAGCGTCAGATGGAAAACTTTGCTGCGGATACGGATAGCTTCGCATTCCACGAAACGGAAGAGGATCGACAGTGTCACCGCGGTAGGCGTAGAAATCCATATCTTTCTCGTAGCCATTCGCGGTGAAAAAGTAATCACGCACCCACCCGGCAGGGAGCAGCGGCAACTTGGCCGGATCAAAATCGAGCGCGACTTGATCGCCCGAACCAAAGACAACAAATTTATCGTCGCGCGACGCCAGAAGGGCGCGCACATCGCCGTACCTCGTGTATGCACCCGCGGGCCGAGTGTAAGGCCCTGTGGCACTCGTCTTTTCGTAGATGTACTTCACGTTCCCCGGCGGCTGATCTTCGATCTTCAAAGGAAAGCCGTGAAAATTAAGCTCGGCGCGAATGAGGGGAACAGAAGTGACTCGCGCTTGTTTCTCCTGCTTCTCTTGCGACATGCGGCTGATCACAATGTTGTCCCAATAGATCTGCAAATTGGTGGTGATACGAATCTGTCGCGTTCCAAGCGGCAATCTGCCTGTGAGATCCGCAGTCATGGTGCGCGCACCACCCGCAGGGAAGCCTATGTCATCCGAAACGCGAACCCATTTTTCTTTCGAACTCTTGCCCTGGTTAGCAGAAACCAGTGCTTCGACATAAGGTGCTATCGGACGCAAGTGCGCTTGATCAGCGGCGTACATACTCGTGGCTGAAAAGTATTCGATCTCTCCGTGCATCAGCAACCATATGGGTCCGCCGCGATATTTTTCTCCAAGATCAAGCTCAAGCGAGTGCGATTCGGCAAAACCTAAAAATGGCAGAACTTTGAAATCTCCGAAATATCGGTGCGCAAGTAAGTCGGGAAGAAGGTCGTGTCCGTGCTCGTCGTGTGCCGTAGCGGGCGGGCGCGCATCGCGACTCAATACAACTTTGAATTTTGGATAGGGCGGATTGCTGGCAAAATATTCGTTAGGATCGACATCGATAGTCGCGGGATGATCGACGGCAAGCAACTTTACCTGGTCGAGGTATACCGACTCTTCCAGCGGTTCCATAAAGCGGAAACTGAGCTTGCCGTCTTTTTCCCGCAGCGATGCGCGATCAAGTTTGAGTGTCTCTGTAGGGCGAGGGATATTACGCGTCACGGTCGATCCGCTGCTTATATTTTTGTTTCCAGATGGAATGGAACTTGGCAGGGAGACGCTTTTGGTCCTACCCAAAGAGGGCCAAAGTGACGTGGACTCTAGGCTCTGAGGTTGGTCGCCCGCGGCGACCCAGTGCCCAATTACGCCCGCGCCGAGCATATCGCCAACCAGTTGATACTCGTGGCCGTCCCAAGCAAACAATGTCGGGCAGGAACTTCCACGACGGTCAAGCTCCAAATAATTCTGTACCTTATTCGCCGCCACTTCAATTTCGTCCTGCAAAACCCCGGTCGGCCACAACATACGAACTACGTCGGCCTGTTTCTCTTGCCCAATCCCGATCGTCAGATAAGGAGAGTTCTGGCCGAGATATCCAGATGACCCGTATACCTCATACTTCTGCCGCAGGCCGCCGGAGAAAACTTCCACCTTAGTGCCGACCGCGGACTTGTTGTCATTAAGACCCTTGAGAGCGACACGCAACGAATTATTTTTGTTGCCGCCTACGTTATGCAACAGAACGGGCGGTCCTTGATTTTGCGTGATGAGGAGATCCACGGCGCCGTCGTTGTCGTAGTCTCCGGCAATGATGGCGCGCGGTTTGTTAAGTTGAATTTTATCAAGACCGAGGTCAGCAGTGACGTCTTTCCACCCTTCGCGACCGAGATTGCGGAAAAGGCGAACTTCTCCGCGGCCATCTCTGGTCTCGCCGACGGCAGCAAGGTCAACCCACCCATCGTTGTCATAGTCGATAGCGACGACACCGAAAGCACGCACCCAGCCGGCCTTTGGCAATGCAACGGGCTCGAAGGACTTGCCCTGGTTGTTTTGCCAAAGAGAAATTCCGGGCGCGTTCAAATGGGTAAACGCTATGTCCATCCAGCCGTCGTGGTTGAAGTCGAGAACAGCAAGACCATTTGTGTTGAGAGGGGGCGAAGACCAGGGATGCCGCGCAAAAAACTTACCTTCGCGTGGATTCTCATAAATTGTCGCGCCGTCGGCTGATGCCGTTACGACTAGGTCTACTGCACGGTCATTGTTGTAATCGGAGCCGACGGCACTCACAGCATTGCCGGTCATGCCCAAGTCCAGAGTAACGTTCGTGAAAGTGCCGTTGCCGTTGTTACGCCAAATTGAGACTGGCAAGGCTGAGACTTGCGATTCCTGGCCGATGATCGGCATAACTTGCTCACGAATTCCCACCAGGTCCAGATCGCCGTCGTGATCGTAGTCGATGAAGGTAACGTTCTTCCAAATTACAGCCGCGCTGCCTGCGGTCCTTTCGCCGAGAATTTTCGTGGAGTCAGTCACGTCCACAAATCGGGCGGCCTTTTCGTTATGAAGAACATGAATCCCTTCAGCGGTAGTAAGGGCGATATCCGCGAAGCCATCGTTGTCGTAGTCGCCCACTGTGCACCCGGAAGCTGATTCTTCCATGCCGGGCGGCAGTTTCGCGGTGGCGTCCTCAAAATGCCCACCCCCGAGGTTGTGAAGAAGCACTGGACGGCCACTGCCGCCATCGCCAAGAAATAGATCTATATTGCCATCGTTGTCATAGTCGATGAAACACGATGCCGGCGAGCGATCCTCTTTCGTTTGAGTTGATCGAATCATGGGCAGCGGTGCGACTACAAACTTCACTTCATTCTGCGGCAACATTTTCTCTACCGCTCCGGACGATTCCTCCGCACGCGAATATTTGCCTTGCTCACCGTAGGAAAGGCTTATCGGCGATCCAAATTTATTCTGCGTAATGTACTGAAACTTCTTCATCGCTTCACGAGCGAGATCGGCCTGTCCCGATTGCTGGTAAGCGCGCGCTAGTCCGAATTGCGACGAGGCGTGATGAGGATCGAGTTTTAGCGCATGGTCGAAAGCCGCAATCGCCTGGGGAAATTGCCTGAGCTGCGCGTTGGTAGATCCAAGAAAGTACCAGGTATCGGCATCTTTGGGATCAATTTCGGTAACTCGGTCAAAGGCATCGATGGCGTTCTTGGCGTTGGATGAATTTTTGTAATAGAGACCGAGGTTGTACCAGGCGTGCGGATCCTTCGCATTGGTTTTGGCTGCCTGTTCCAGAAACGCCTTCGCCTCATCGACGCGCTGCAGGTTGAGCAAAGCCACTCCGCGGTTGATGGTTGCTACGGCTAATTTTGGATCGGCGGCTGCGGCCTGCTCAAAGTTCGCTAGAGCCTTTTGAAAAAGCTGCTGGTTCATGTAAGCCACGCCGATGTTATTCAGACGCACGGCTTCTTGGGGATTGGAATTTGAGTTCGCCGCCAACAGGGCCAACAAGGCTATTAAAAGGACGGCGAAAGCAAGAGCGAGTTGCAAGGACTTTTTCATCTGAGATTGACGACGATTCTATCCGAGTAAGGGCGATTGATTGTGGCGTCGCAATGGATACCGTTCGGGATTCTTCGACTACGCCCAAAATTACGTATTTCTCAGATCTCTAGTCTGAACTTTAGTCTGTTGTTCAGACAGAAAGTTACATCTTGCCGTAAGCTCGCGCGGCAATTTGTCCTTTAGCTTCTTGAATCGTTACAGTCTGCCCCGTCGCGATGTTCGATAGCTTGTCGACTTGCCCGCTCGGCCAATCTACCTCCAGCGAGTCTGCTTTGTTTTTCGTTCCCATGCCGAAGGTTAGGACAAGCTCACTTTGTGAAAGGTAGCTGGAGCCCGTCTTCATCATCATCCACTGTTTGTCAGCACCGGCGTTGACGCGGACCACAGCCCCGATCCCATCGCGATTCGATTTCGTTCCGACCAGCTTCACGCGCAAGCTCCGGTTCGTGCCGCCCTGATTTAGATAAAGATGCGGCGAGCCGGCGTTTGTCATAACTAACAAATCTAAAGCGCCATCGTTGTTGATGTCCGCATAAGCCGCTCCCCGCGCGACTTTCGGAGCCGCAAATGCGGTGCCCACCTTTTCTGTTACTTCCTGAAATTTGCCGTTTCCTAAATTTCGAAACAGATGCGGCGGTTCCGCATAGCTGACTCGCTTCTGCACACTTTCGATTTGATCTTCGATGTGTCCATCGGCGACAAAGATGTCGGGCCATCCGTCATTGTCGTAGTCAAAAAAGAAGCAGCCGAAACCAAGCGTCACCAGCGTGGCACGGCCAACCTCTGAGCGTGCCGCTTCATCCACGAACAGGCCATTGCCCTCGTTGTGATAAAGCGAAAGCATCTGGTTCGAAAAATTCGAGATGATAAGGCTGGCGTTGCCGGAATGGTCGTAATCGGCTGCGTCGACGCCCATTCCCGCGCGAGCGATGCCATCTTCACTGAAAGCGACTCCGGCAGAGACCGCTCGCTCTTCGAAGCTTCCGTTCTTTTTATTCAGGTACAGCTTGTTCGGTTGCGTGTCGTTCGCAATCAGGATGTCGGGCCAGCCATCATTGTTGTAATCGAGAATCGCGACACCGAGGCTTTTTGATGTTGGCTCGTTGAGGCCAGCCTTCTCCGTGGCATCTTCAAACTTGCCGTTACCGAGATTGTGCCAGAGGCGGGCCGACGTCCCCTTATATGATTCGGGTGTGCAATAAGATTTGTGCGAGCCGTCGAGCGTGCAATATAGATCTGATTTCTCGGACCATTGCACATAATTGGCTACGACGAGATCAAGTTTGCCATCGCGATCGTAATCAACCCATGCTGCACTGGTCGAAAATTCATTTGGCCCCCAGAGTCCGGCTGGCTTCGTGACATCGGTGAAAGTGCCGTTGCCGTTGTTGTGGAAGAGATGACTTTGACCAACAGCAGTAATAAAAATGTCGTCGAAGCCGTCGTTATCGTAGTCGCCGATAGTCGCTCCTAGCCCGAAAAGCGAGATATCCAGGCCTGACTTTTTTGTTACGTCGGTAAAAGTTCCGTTGCCGTTGTTGTGGTAAAGCGTCGGCGTGGTTGCTCCATTTTTGTTATGGCCAGGCCAATCCTGGCCGTTTACCAGCAGAATGTCGGGGAATCCGTCATTGTCGTAATCGATAAAAGCGCAACCCGGGCCCATGGTTTCGGGCAGCCATTTTTTTCCGAACGCCCCGTTGTTATGCGTGAAGTGAATGCCAGATTGAGCGGTGACGTCACGGAACGTGACCATCTGGGCGTGGGCCATCGTGCCGGCAGCGACAAGCAGTGCGAGCAGCAGATTACGGTGAACGGCTCCCATCATTGCGCAGCCTTGGCAAGTTTCGGGTCGGCCTTCGCTTTGGCGGGCGAGGCGCCCGTCCCCACAGGCATGGCCAAAATCGGCAAAGGGATTGACGTATGCTCGTGAATATTTTGTCTCTCGTTGTTGTCTTCGGGATTGAGCTGCCGATAGGGCCCAGTGATTGCTTGCGAGCTTTCGTCGGCTTTGAATCGCAAGTACCGCGCCTGATGTTCTTTCGACATCTTCTCGTCGCCCAGGCCGTTGTAGCAAAGCATCAGGTTATAGTGCGCCTGCAAATCTTCAGGATCGATTTCGAGTACCTGCTGCAATATCTTTAAGGCATCGGGATATTTGCGCTTCAAAAATAACACTCGTCCCAGGTTATTCAGGGCCACGCGATCACGGGGATATTGCGTGATTACTTTTTTGAGATGCTCCTCGGCTTCGTCGTAATTGCCTTCCTGGCGCAGAACTCCGGCATAGAAAAAGTGCGTCCGGGCTAGATCGGGATTGAGCGCCAGCGCTTTCTCAAGCACGGCGCGGGCGCGAGCCACGTCGCCTTCCTGCAGAGCGGCGCGTCCGATATTTACCCAGCCATCGGGATTCTGCGGATCGGCTTCGGTGACCTTTTCGAAGGCAGCCTGCGCCGCTTTCAGATCGCCTTGCAGCAATAGACCGATGCCGTAATCGTTCCAGCGCTGCCAGTCTTCT
>JANYKL010000114.1 GCA_025361625.1 Acidobacteriaceae bacterium | reverse complement strand
CCTCCGGAATGGCGGCGGCGAATACAAAGACGAACGAATTTTTTACGAACATCACGGATCACGTAAATTCGTTGACCGCCGCTCTGTCCGCGTTAGGCACCGCACCGACCGGAACTCAAGTCATGGCGGTTAATAACGTTTCGCTTCCATCAACTGCGGCGGGCGCTGCGGTGAGTCCAAAATCTCTTACTGGATCAATAACCACGACAGGTACGAGCGTCAAAGCTTCAGCAGGCAATCTTTACGGAGTGTTCGCAATCAATGGCGCAGTCAAGGGACTAAATATCAACGCTTCCATGTTCTCTGGCACGACGGCGCTCGGCGCTCCTAATACTTTCGGGTTAACCGCTCCGACAGGAAATGCGCTAGGCGTCAATGCTTCGTTATGCCGGAGCCACACCTTCTGCCCCTTCCGGATTTTCCGGATCGATCTTGATGAAAAATTCAATCAAACAACACATTCGCAATACCAACCCTGGCAGCGTGGGCCATGGATCGGCTTCAATCTGGATTTGGGAGGTCAGATTGATTGTCGAAAAATCGCCACTTAACTATCGACGAAATCGCTGCTCCCTAAAGTGCGTGGCCTGGTTTCAACTCATTGACTTCTATGGTCGCGACCATAGTCGGTACTGGTTTGGCTGGCGATCCATAGCCAAAGAAGGAAAGTTGGAATCCAGTAAGGTAAGACGCCATAAAAAGTGTCGGAAACAGAGTGCGATCTTCCATCAATGAATAAAAAAATGTGGACGCAGAATGCGAGCGCGAGCAGCGTGGCAATCCATCCAGCGACGGAAACCGGCCGAAAGATAACGCCGATGGGTTTGAACCAAGACACGGTTAACCTCCAATGGCCCACGAGGGGTGCGTACCTGACAAGAATTTTACTCAAACCTAGCGTGTCGTGACAATGCGCTAGAGGTTAAGGCATGGTTGGCGAAATCCCGATTACACTCGTTGACCGAGCCACCCTGGAAAACTTCTCCCTTGAAGAAACAAACCCCATAAGCCAGATAAACTGTAGTCAATGAAAGCATTGGCGATCAAGAAGGGTCACACGAGAGAGCAGCAACCAGATTTTAAAGAAATGGGCACTCTTCGCTGTGACAGTTGCGGTGAGGACTTCATCGTTCTTCAACATTCGGCATTTGTGGATAACGCCGCCGCTGAGCGACAAGCTCACTGGCTTGAGAAGGTTCTTGCCGAGGAGCACGAACGAGAGGGTAAGCACCCGGATCGAATTCAACTGCCGGATTAACGCCTAATCTTAAGTGCGCCACGTTTGCCATCCGCGTTAGCGCTGGTCAATGGCCAGAGCAGTCATATCAGCAAATTAGTGAATCAATTTCGCAGATGGCCCATAAGGCTTCATGCGTTGCCCTCGTTTTATATGGGGTTTACCTCTATTTTCGCAATTAGGGCAGCGGCCCTGGGGAATACCTTTTGAGCCGGGCGGCGGTAAGTTTCCATTTAAGGCAATTGCTGGCGGGAACGGTGCAACAAAAACAGCCGCAACTAGCATGCGGAACCTAGAGGATGCGGGCTAGCGGAATTACCATCTTGGCGTTTTAAAATTGAGTAATACACTGGCGGTCTTGAATTCCTCTAGAATTCTTTCTGTGTATCAGCGAAATTAAGGTCGGTTTTAATTAGATCGTTCGTGCCAATTGCTGCGGCACTTCCGGTTAGTGCCCGGATCATAGTCTAACCGGAAGTTAACATTACACAGTTGAGAATGATGCGGAGATGCCTGAGTTTGTAAATGGGCGTTTTGCACTTCCGGCTTCGTCTCGCAGTGCGTACCCTGAACCGAGAATGAGACCGCTGATCTCCTCCGACGACCGTCCTCGCAAGCCGCACTGCTACCGCGGTGTAAAGAACCGTCCTATCACTAGTCACCCGCTTCAACTGGTTTTTGAGGGTAGGATTGCAACGATTCCTTGCAACGCACTGCGACGTCGTCCAAACCGTCACCTGTAAATCGCTGACGGCGTGGAGACAGTCATACCAAAGCGGGCCGTCACCCCGCACTGACGTCGCTTCCAATGACAAGAGCAGCACCATCCTCTTTGTTCTATTGCCGCACCTCCCAAGTCCGGTGCCCGGTATGTAATAAAAACTGCCAAGCAATCTCTCTGCCTCGCATTCGGTGCAGTCAGGGAACTGAAACGTCATTGGTGACATCGGCAGAGGTGAAATGGCGGCCTTTTCGAATCGCCACATCCACAGCCATTCAACGCCCTTGGTACGAACTGGCGATTTTGTCTTCGTTCGTAGGTCGAAACTGAACCCGAAATACGGTGATGGGTTAGTCTGCTCTTCCTTTTCACCGGTAACTAGCAACGAATTACCGGGCGCAAGTTCCAAAGCAAATGTGGCTTCTGCTTGCATAGCTGGCGGTATCCTTGTGTGCGGTCACCCACTTAAATTTCGTTTCTGTGCAGCTGAGAACTCAATGGCTTTCATTGACTTGAAAGTTTGACCAACGTAAGATTTGCCCCTGATGATCGGCCAAACGATCTCGCACTACCGCATCGTCGAGAAGCTGGGGGGCGGCGGCATGGGCGTCGTCTACAAAGCGGAAGACACTCGGCTGCATCGCTTTGTCGCCCTCAAGTTTTTGCCCGAGGATGTTGCCCGTGATCCGCAGGCGCTTGCCAGATTTCAACGCGAAGCCCAATCTGCGTCCGCACTGAATCACCCGAACATTTGCACTATCTATGATATCGGCGAGCAGGATGGGCAGGCTTTCATCGCCATGGAGTTTCTGGAAGGCATGACACTGAAGCATCGCATCGCAGGGAAGCCCATGGAAACCGATGTTTCGCTCGGGCTTGCGATCGAGATTTCCGATGCGCTCGATGCCGCTCACGCGGAAGGCATCGTCCATCGGGACATCAAGCCCGCCAACATCTTCGTGACCAAGCGCGGACACGCTAAGGTTCTCGACTTTGGATTGGCCAAGGTGACGGCGACCGGGACGAGGAAGCCATCGGATGCTACCGAAACGAATACGGTAGACGCCCATTTGACGAGTCCGGGGATGGCGGTGGGAACGGTAGCCTACATGTCGCCTGAGCAGGTGCGAGCCAGGGATTTAGACGCCCGATCAGATCTGTTTTCATTTGGAGCAGTGCTCTATGAAATGTCGACGGGCACATTGCCATTCCGGGGCGAAAGCTCGGGAGTGATCCAGCGAGAGATTCTGGATTCTTCTCCGGTTGCCCCGATGCGAATGAACCCTGATTTGGCAGCCGAACTCGAACGCATCATCAACAAGGCACTGGAGAAGGATCGCGACCTACGTTACCAGCACGCTGCGGACATGCGCGCCGACCTCAAGCGCCTCAAGCGGGAGACCGAGTCGAGCCGTCCAGCCGGATCGAGCAGAACGGATGCCGCCTCACTCGCGGCTTCGGGTGCATCACTCAGCGGGATGAATAATGCGTCGGCCGTGACCGGGGCAGCGACAGTTCACAGGACGGGTACAACACAGCCTACACACACCAGCAGTTCAGCAGCGGTCGCTATCGTGAAACAACACAAAGTCGGGTTCGTGGGAGGAGCGATTGCTGCTTTGGCCATACTGGCCGCAGCCAGCGTTGGCGTCTACTCGATGCTTCATCGCGCCGCAACCACTCCGTTCCAAAACTTCAGCATCGCTCAGGTCACGAATTCCAGCCTAGCAGTGGTTGCCGCTATTTCTCCCGACGCCAAATACGTGCTGACGGTTATGAACGAAAAGGGCCTGAATAGCCTCTGGCTCCGCAACGTGGCCACTGGCAGTGACACGCAGGTCGTGCCGCCTTCGGCCACCATCCCAAGTGTCTCGTTCTCGCCCGATGGAAACTATATCTATTACCGCAAAGCCGAAAATGCCATTGCTAGTGTCTTCAATATTTATCGGGCGCCGGTGTTGGGCGGCACGCCAAGAACCGTTGTCCACGATGTGGATAGCGCCTTTGCGTTCTCTCCCGATGGCAAGCGGATGGCTTACATCCGCGGCAACGATCCGGAGATTGGCAAGTATCGCCTGCTCAGCGCTAACGTCGACGGTAGCGATGAAAAAGTGCTTTACATTTCTCCAATGAAGGGATTGGCACGCTCTCTGAGTTGGTCTCCCAACGGCAAGAAAATCGCTTATCCCGAACTTCAACCCGTGGGAGCTTTCGGCGGGATCAACCTGTTCGACATCGACTCCGGAAAAATCCAGCTTCTGACTTATCCTGACAAGTCGCCCTTCGAGGTTGCGTATTCAGCGTCCGGGGAAGGCCTGTTTGTTATTTATCGACAAAAAGGGCCGATCGTCGCTCGCGGTCAGATCGGTTACGTAACCCTCGGAGACGGCCAGTTGCGAACTATTTCGCGGGACACCAATAGTTACGCGGCTTTGAGTCTATCGGCGGATGGAAAAACTTTGGCCACGGTGCAACAGAAAGGTGTCAGCAACTTCTATGTTGTGCCAGGCGAAGGCAGCGCATCAGCGGACGTAGGTCCCCCCATCGCTTCGAACGGCGAACAAATCAAGTTTTTCAATTGGGCTACAGATGGCGGACTACTAGCGTCCGACTTGACGCAACTGGAGCACATGGATGCCGACGGAAAAAATAGGCGTCAATTGGTCAGCGATTCGACGGCGGGTATTCTCGATTTGTGGTCGTGTGGAGACTACATCGTTTTCACATGGGCCTTTCACGACAACGCAAATTTCTTGAGCATTTATCGCGTCAATGCTGATGGGTCCCATCCCGTAAAGCTGGCTGATGAGAACTTCCAATCGTTTCCGGTGTGTTCGGCCAATCACAACTGGGTTTATTTTTTTCCAAACGTTAAAGAGTTGGGGCGCGTGCCGTTAGATGGTTCCGGTCCCGCGGAGGCGATTGCCGGTAGCAGGGTCGCAAACGCCTTTCTAGCCGGGCGCGGTATCGGCATTTCGCCAGACGGGAAAACCCTCGCGTATGTGATCGGAATCGTAACTTCACCCGACGCGGCGCCCGAGGAGAAGATCGCCTTGTTGGATACCGCGACTTTAAGTTCGCCTCGTTTTCTTAAGGCGAATCCGCGAATTTCCAAGGGCGTGCAATTCACGGCGGACGGGACAGCGGTCGCCTACCCCATAGCCGAGAATGGCGCGGACAATGTCTGGATTCAGCCGATCGACGGTTCTCCCGGGCGACAAGCCACGCATTTCAATTCCGAGCAAATCCAGTCATTTCATTGGTCGCCGGATGGGAAAAATCTCGGCGTGTTGCGGGGCCACACCGACTCCGACGTCGTCCTTCTGCAGGAAGCAAAGCCCTAGACTGTGCCTTCACGCCGCTGTGTCGTGAGTCGTCCATCAGGAAGGAAGGCAGACGGGGTCCGCCAAGCGGCCACCAACTGGGATAACTTCATTCTTCGTTCTCTTGATTGTTCGCGGATGGGTACGGCTCGTAATCGACTCCACTAGCGGGAACTTTGTTCATGGCAGGAAGCTAGACTGCAAGGATGGGTCACTCCCGCAAGATGTCGAAGCAGCCCAGCGGTTGTTCCAAGCGAAGGTACAGGGTGATACTAGACCGTTTCACTTTAAGCTGCGCCGAAAGGACGGCTCGCCAGTTTGGGTTTGATGTGCAGGGATAGCCAATCCGCGCTTTAATAGTGATTCCAGAAATCACTTTCTAGCTTTTCAAATACTTAATTAGGACAAAGATTTGCTAGCCGCGCCTGTTAAGTTTTTTGTTTAACGTTTACAAGCAGGTGCTCTGGATACCATCATCACATCAACCGTCATTTGCTATAGGCTAACGCCGCGCGGAGTCATGATAGCTCTCGCCCTAAACGTCGTTGCGAGGTGTTTAGAGTTTCCTCTGTGTCGGCATATCCACCCCGCATAGACCGCTCCTATACAATCAAACATCTTAAAAATGCCGAGGGGAAAATGTCCAATTTTGAGAATGCTTTAAAAGAACTAAGAGCAAAACGCGGCCAAGCGCAGATAGAGATCGATAAATTAGATCAAATCATTTCTGGGATCGAGTCTCTCAAGGGTAGCGGTGTATCGCACGAGCCAGCCACACGTAAGCGAGTTATTTCCGCAGCGTCACGCCGAAAAATGGCGCTCGCACAGAAAGCACGATGGGCTGCTATCCGAAAAGGCTCGAATCCGGCAGTCACTGCAACTGGTTCGTCACCGTCAAAGCGCACAATGTCAGCGGCAGGAAGGAAGCGAATCGCTGCCGCACAACGGGCGAGGTGGGCAAAGATTAGGGCGGGGAAGAAGTAAAAGGGTCACAGCAGTCAACGTGCGGCGGAAGCCTGAATCTGGATCGTGCTTGGCTCTTTCGGAAACCACATCTCCCTTTGCTCGATGCGAACAGTCACGTCCGATGTGCCTTTCGATAACGTGTCTTACGCTGGACAAGAAGGGGCGATGTGATTACCAGTGGGAGATAGTAAGGGACCCTATACTGTTACCCAGTTTGTAGTCACATCGCCCAGATTCAGGCTTCCGCCGCACGTTGACTTGTGTGACCCTCTTACTTCTTCCCCGCCCTAATCTTTGCCCACCTCTCCCGTTGTGCGGC
>JANYKL010000107.1 GCA_025361625.1 Acidobacteriaceae bacterium | reverse complement strand
TCCGGAAGGCCGCCGACGTTGTGGTGTGACTTGATGATCTGCGAAGGGCCGCGCACCGAGCGGGACTCAATGACATCTGGATATAGTGTGCCCTGTACGAGCCACTCGACTTCGCCTTCTGCGGCGAGGATGCGCTTTGCCTCGTCATCGAATACGTCGATAAACACATTGCCAATGATCTTGCGCTTCCTCTCCGGGTCCGTCACTCCGGCAAGCTTTTGCATGAAGCGCTCGGTGGCATCGACGGCGACGAGATGCAGTCCGAGGTTGTCGCGCAGATTCTGCTGCACTTTTTCAAATTCGTTCTTGCGCAAGACTCCGTTATTTACAAATACGCAGGTGAGCCGCGACTTGCCGGTGCTGTCGCGCATGGCGCGATCGACAATCACCGCGGCAACCGAGGAATCGACTCCGCCTGATAGCGCGCAAATGGCGCGTCCGTTGCCGACTTGCTGCTTCACTTGCGCGACGGTGGCGTCGATAAAGTGCTGGGGCGTCCAGCAAGGTTTAGCTCCGCAGATATTTAATACGAAGTTGCGCAGGATGTCGGCGCCGAGCGGAGTGTGGTGGACTTCAGGATGAAACTGCACCGCCCACATCTTTTTCGGGGCGTTCTCGATCGCCGCCACGGCATGGGGCGTTTTCGCGGTTAACCGAAATCCGGCGGGCAATTCTTCCGCCTCGTCCCCATGCGACATCCAGACGGACAGCGTTTGCGGCAGCCCTTGAAACAACTGCGATTCGGAGTGCTCAATCGTTATTTGCGCATGCCCGTATTCGCGCTTAGCGGCAGACCGGACTTTGCCGCCGAGCGCATAGACCATGAATTGCAATCCATAGCAGATGCCGAGAACCGGAACGCCAAGATCGAAGACCTGCTTATCGGCGAGCGGAGCTTCCTTGTCATATACCGACGAAGGGCCGCCGGAGAGAATAATTCCAGCCGGGGAGTAGCTACGAATTTCCTGCAGGGTGGCGTTGTAGGGAAGGACGACGGAGAAAACTTTTTGTTCACGGATACGGCGCGCGATCAACTGCGAATATTGCGCCCCGAAGTCGAGGACAACGATAGATTGGGTTTCCACGGATGAGTTTCTCAGAACTAACGGGTACCTGTAAAGAAGGAAGCCCGGATGAGCTTGACAATATGTGTGCTCTGAAAAGTGTAGCGGTTGTCTATTTCACTTGAAAGCTTTGGGCGTTGATCGATGTATTGTTCATTATATTCAACGCACGCACCTCCCACTCTATGGACTTCGTAAACCCGTTATCGAGTTCTTCGGTAAAGCGAAGGTCGTAGTGCGTCGGCAGGGTAAGGCCATCTTCAGTCTTGAACTCGGAAAATCGTTCTTCGATGGAATAGAGGGTATTTTGTTTTCGAGCTGTGCCAACTTCCCCTCGACCGAGCCCGGAAACGCGAGAGGCTCTGTAAGTAGTCATTTCGTGACGGTAGGTTTGGGGAGAGAAATACAGAGAAATATCCAAGTCGGTATTCCGCTTCGGCTGGTAACGATAAACTAAAAAGTCTCGACCGTCCGCTTTCTTTAACCCTTCGTAATGTAACGTCGCTCGCCGCGCTCCGACGTCAAACAATGGCCACGCTGACGACCAAACACCACCTAATAGGTTTTCTCTTACTGCGATGTCTTGACCGAGCATGAAATCGCCGAATTCGGAGCGACTCTTGTCGTTATACGTGCCCGCGATGGAAATTCTATTTCCGTCCCAGATGAATTGTTCACCGCGGTAACTGTTAGCGTTGACCTTGAACAGGTAGTTTGATTTCGATCCTTCGGACGCGAAGACATATTTGCCGTCGATTGCACCGGACCCGGCCACAAGAACGCGATAGGTGGCCGCCCCTTGAACTACTCGAGATTTGAGATTGTTGCGAGCTTCGGTAGACCCAATCGACTCGAGATGTTTGGCTATCAAATCCGCATGATCGGCATCTGAAGCCAAATCAAATGTCGCGACAAAAACAAAGATCAGCACGGAAAGTCTGATGAGTGGTTGGGTTGATCGCCTCGACTGCAGTTTCATGAATAACCTCCGCAACACCGAGCGGAGTGTAGTATGCGCCCTGAACTAAGTAAATAACCTTCCGGGATCGATTTGAATTGCGAAAATACTAACTGCCGTCCCGCGCCACTAAGTTCACCAGTTTGCCTTGGACAACAATAACCTTCGCGATATGCTTTCCTGCAATGGCGGCTTGAATTTTCTCGTCAGCGAGCGCTGCTTTTTCAATCTGATCTTTGCTCGCACCGGCGGGCACGACGATGAGCCCTCGCAGCTTACCGTTAATTTGCACCGGAATCTCTTTTTCGTCTTCGGCCGCCAAGACCGCATCGTACTTTGGCCAGGGAGCCTTCAGCAGATTGCTCGTCTCTCCTGCCATGGCCCATAGTTCGTGCGACATGTATGGGGCCATGGGAGCGAGCAGCAGTGCAATGTTCCGCTGCAACTCTCCGATCAACAAAAAGGAAATTCGCGCGCTGGCAAACGCGGCTTCTGCTCCGTAAATATCGTTTACTAATTCCATGATCGCGGCGATGCAGGTGTTGAAATGCCAGCGCCCCTGAAAGTCGCTGGTGACGCGCTTGATCGTCTGGTGCATTTTGCGTTGCAGCGCGCGCGCTTCTGGTGTTAAGGGCTGTGCCGCTGCATTCGGCGGCACTGATGCTGCGGCAGGCGTCTCTCGACGCGTCTCTATGGGATATTTCAGGAAGAAGCGATACACCCTTCCGAGAAAACGTTGAATGCCTTCAATTCCCGACTCCTGCCAATCCAAGTCCCGGTCGGGAGGTGCCGCAAACAGGCTGTACATGCGCGTCGCGTCCGCGCCGTAACGCGCCACCATTTCGTCCGGCGACACGACGTTGCCAAGGTTTTTTGACATCTTGGCGCCATCTTTGATCACCATCCCCTGCGTGAACAAGCGCCAGGCTGGTTCGTCGTTCTTGATGAGGCCCATGTCGCGCATGAACTTCGTCCAAAAGCGCGAATAGATCAGGTGCAAGATTGCATGCTCGACTCCGCCGATATATTGGTCGATCGGAAACCAGTAATCGATCTTCGCTCCATCGAAAGGAGCCTTGTCATTCCTGGCGTCGGTATATCGATAGAAATACCATGACGAATCGACGAACGTGTCCATAGTGTCGGTCTCGCGACGGGCTGGGCCGCCGCACTTAGGGCACGTCGTATTCAGAAATTCAGGAACACTCGCTAAAGGCGACCCGCCCGCCAGGGTGATCGGAACGTTATCCGGCAAGATTACCGGCAGATCTTTTTCGGTTAGCGGAACGAGCCCGTCTTTATCGCAATACACCATCGGGATCGGAGTGCCCCAATAGCGTTGGCGCGAAATGCCCCAGTCTTTCAAGCGGTACGTGACAGTCGCTTTGCCGAAGCCTTTTTCTTCGGCATTATGCGTCATCTTCTTGATTGCGTCGGCGCAGCTCAGCATGCTGAACTCGCCAGAGTTCACGAGCATGCCATCACTTGGCGTGTAGGGGAGGGGCGGCGCGGTCATGGTTTCTTCTTCGTCCAGGTTCGCGGGCAGAACCACCAGACGAATTTCCAACCCATACTTTTTTGCGAACTCGTAATCACGCTCGTCATGCGCGGGGACGCTCATGATGGCTCCGGTGCCGTAGTCCATCACGATGTAGTTCGCTACCCATACAGGAATCGCCTCACCGTTGAAGGGATTCTTTGCGTGGCGCCCGGTAAAGACGCCATGCTTCTCTATGTTGCCGATGTCGCCCGTCTCCCGAGCGAGGCGCTGTTGCGCAATCAAATCCTCCACTTGCGCGCGCAATCCGGCGTCACGCGCCGTCAAATCGGCGATGATCGGGTGCTGCGGAGCCAGTTGAAGCGAGGTCGCTCCGTAGATGGTGTCCACCCTTGTTGTAAAAACAGTTACGGTCGAACCGGCTGGACCAACCGTTCCGCCCAAATCAAAGTCGATCAGAGTGCCTTCGCTACGGCCGATCCAGTTCTGCTGCATGGTACGGACTTTTTCCGGCCAGCCCTGCAATTTTTCGAGATCGCGCAACAATTCGTCGGCGTATTTTGTAATGCGCAAGAACCACTGCTCGAGTTCTCGCTGCTCGACCGGCTGATCTTCGTGCCTCCAACACATGCCGCCGACAACCTGCTCGTTTGCCAGAACCGTCGCGCATTGACCACACCAATTCACGCGGCTCTTTTTTCGATAGGCCAAACCAGATTCGTAAAGCTTTAAGAAGAACCACTGATTCCAGCGGTAGTAGTCGGGCAAACAAGTGGTAACTTCCCGCGACCAGTCATAGGCGAAGCCGAGGCGCTTCATTTGCTTCTTCATCGCTGCGATGTTGCCAAGCGTCCACTGCTTCGGCGGGGTGTTGTTCTTGATCGCGGCATTTTCCGCGGGCAGTCCAAACGAATCCCAGCCCATGGGATGCAGCACGTTGTAGCCGTTCATCCACATGTAGCGAGCGAGCGCGTCGCCAATCGCATAATTGCGCACGTGGCCCATGTGCAAAGCGCCAGAAGGGTAGGGAAGCATCTCCAGTACGTAATACTTCGGCTTGGTGGGATGAGCTTCGGCGGCGTAGAGCGAAGGGTCGCTCTGCCAGCGCTCAGCCCACTTCTCTTCGACGGCTTGAGGGTTATAGCGCTCGTCGCGTGGGGTACTCACGGTTTTGCCTTCCAGATTCACAGGGTAAGCACTCAATTATAGGTTACGGAATTACACAGTCACAATTTAGGCGGCCAGGTTGACGTGAGTGAGAAATGGAAGAATGATCACTGACCATAGCAAGGAACCGCAAGGCCAGTCTATTCCAATCACGATTCCGTGTTCTGCCGGCGATCACGAAGCGCGATCAGCAGAGGAACGATCACTCCGACAAAAGCGAATTCAAACGCCCAGCATATTGTCGGAGCCACGCAAGTACTTTGTATTGCGTTTTACTTTACCAGCGCCTTTAGAGCCTCAACATTTCGCAAATCGTCGCCCGGATCATCGATTGGAGTTTCAGCAATAAACGCGGCGTGCCTGAACCGCTTATTGTTGAGGAGTGAGCGAAAAACCTCCAGACCTAACTTGCCGCGCCCAATATGTTCGTGACGGTCGAGGCGCGATCCGCATTCTGCCTTGGCGTCGTTGCAATGCCACACGCGAACATTCTTCAAGCCGACGGTTTGCTCTAGATGGCGAAATGTGAGGTTCGCCCTCTTCAGTGGCGATGTCATAACCGGCAACGTGGGTGTGGCAGGTGTCGATGCACGCGCCGATGGGCACGGTCTTGCGGAGAAGGTCTAACAGGTCTCTTACTTGTTCGAACGTGCCGCCCAGTGAAAACTCGGCGCCCGCCGTGTTTTCGATCAGAACGGTCAGGCCGCCCTTGGCCAGGTCGAGTCCCCGGCTCGCCTCGGCGATAGAGGCTGCGGTGCGTTCCAGACCTTCCTCCCGGCTCGTTCCGCGAAACGACCCTGGATGAAGCACGAGGTAGTCAGCGCAGAGCGCGAGACCGCGCTCTAACTCTCCACGAAATGCGGCGATTGATTTATTCAAAAAGGGCATGTTCGCGCCGGCGAGGTTGATGAGGTAATTGGAATGGATCACAAGCGGCTTCAGGTCGTACTTTTTGCGCAACCCGCTCATGACTTCGCATTGCGTCTTCCCGAGCGAATAGGGCTCCCACTGCCGCGGGCTGGTCGAGAAAATCTGAAACGCATTGCACCCGAGACGATGAGCGCGCTCGGCCGCGTTTTCGACTCCGCCACCGATAGAGGTGTGAATACCGACGCGGCGTGATGTCGGCGCGGACGGGTTAAAAGATCGCGGCCATTTTAAAGGATCCTTATCGGAAGGGTGAAATTCTTGCATCTCTTGCAGTTTAACGGACGCAGGGGCTCGCCTTTCGTCTCCGGCTGCTCGCATTGCCCTCCATCGCGCCAACCGCTAAACTTATTGATTCGGGGAGTTCAGTCAATGTTGGTAGTCATGCGAGCGCAGGCAACGGACGAGCAAGTCCGCGCGGTGTGCCAGAAAATTGAGGCTTTGGGATATCGCGCGCACGCCATGCCGGGCGCGCAGCGCACCGCCATAGGCATCACCGGTAATAGCGGAGAAGTTGAGGCTGGGTCACTCGAAGAAATGCCCGGCGTGCACGAAGTCATCCGCGTCTCCAAGCCTTATAAGTTGGTCAGTCGTGATACCAAGCCCGACACGACGATCATTCGATTTCCAAACAGCGCGGTTACGGTGGGCGGCCAAGACCTCGCTATCATCGCGGGACCTTGCGGCATAGAGTCGCGCGATCAGGCGTTCAACACCGCTGAGCGAGTCGCCACCGCAGGCGCTCAGTTCTTTCGTGGAGGCGCTTACAAGCCGCGCACCTCTCCTTACTCTTTTCAAGGTCTTGGCGAAGAGGGCCTGAAGATCATGGCCGAAATTCGCGATCAATTTGGATTGTTGATCGTTACTGAAGCGGTCGACTACGAGTCGCTCGACTTGGTTGATCAATACGCCGACGTAATTCAAATAGGAGCCCGCAACATGCAGAACTTCTCGCTGCTCAAGCGTGCTGGGCGCGCCCGCAAGGCGGTCCTATTGAAGCGTGGTCTATCCGCGACGCTCGAAGAATTTCTGATGGCGGCCGAATACATTATGAGCGAAGGGAACTACAACGTGATCTTGTGCGAACGCGGTGTGCGAACCTTCGCCGATCACACCCGCAATACATTGGACCTCAGCATTGTTCCCGCAGTACAGCGTTTAAGTCATTTACCCATCATCGTCGATCCAAGTCACGGTACCGGCAAGCGAAATAAAGTCACGCCGCTTTCGCGGGCTGCGATTGCGGTGGGCGCTGACGGGCTGATGGTTGAAGTGCACCATGATCCTGACGCGGCCCTGTCAGACGGAATGCAGTCACTTTTCCCCGATCAGTTCGACGCGCTCATGACCCAGGTCAGGTTGATCGCCGCGGTGCTCGACCGGGACATTCCTGTGCCCACTAAGCGCCGCGCAGAATTAGCCAGTTCTGCTGGCTGATCGCGCCCGCCGTTTCTGGTAATCTCTTCCGTTTCCAAAGAATGGGTTGAGCCGGTTCCGTGAGAAAAATTCTGCTCATTGCCGTTGTCGTGCCTCTCGTGCTCGCCGCCGGGTGGTATTACTTTCAGGAAAGCTCGCTGCCTGCCTACGGGCCCCTTTACCGTGAATACGCTTACATTACGAACGGCAAGAGCAACACGGTAACGGTCATTGATCTCCGCAGTTTTCGTCCCTATCGCACTTTGCAGGTCGGTACCGATCCGACCGGAATTGCCGCCAATCCCAAGCGCAATGAAATTTATGTGGTCAACACCGGCTCATCCAACATTAGCGTGATCGATGCCGAGGAGAATAAAGTTGTGGCCACGATCGGTGTTTATGGTCATCCTTACTTCGTCGACGTCGCACCGGACGGCCATCGCGCCTATGTAGCCAATTCCGGATCAGACAGCGTTTCCGTACTCGACCTCGATCGCCGCGCCATTGCAGCAACTCTGCATGTCGGCAGGTCGCCAGGGCTGGCGCGCGTTTCGCCCGACGGAGCGACAGTCGTAGTCAGCAATCGAAACAGCAATTCCGTTTCGATTATTGATGCCGATCGCCTCGCGGTTCGAGCGGCGATCAATATTTGCATTCACCCTGAAGACATCGCGATTCTGCCCGATTCGAGCAAAGCTTTCATCTCGTGCTCTGGATCGGGGCAGGTCGCGACGTTGGCGCTTAAACACGCGGCGTTGAATAGAGTCTCAAACCAGCCCGTTCACGATAGCCAAAAAGAGAACGAGGGCGAGAGCGACAGACTTCTCGCGCTGCTCGACGTGGGGAAGGCTCCGGCCAGTTTGGCGCTGAAGCCGGATGGCGGGGAATTGGCGGCTTTTAATTTCGATGCCGGCACAGTCTCGATGATAGAGACGACTCCGAATGAAGTCTCCGGCAGTTATCTCGTGGGCAATCAGCCAACCCGGGGCCTGATATCGAGGGACAACTCCCGCCTCTATATTTCGAATTTCGGTTCCAATAACGTTGCCGTCTACGACATCGATTTAGGCAAGATCATTGCGTACCTGCCGGTGGGAACCCGTCCAGACGGTCTCGCGCTTTCGCAGAATCAAAATTATCTACTTGTACTCGACTCCGGATCTGGAGATGTTGCTGTCATACAGAAACGCGCGCCGAATAAAAAGCTCGAACCTTCCGAATATTCTTTGCTGACAATTATTCCGGTTGGAATGCAGCCGAATCAGATCGTGGTAATGTCGTTCCGCGCAAGGCTACCCGAAGGGCACTAGGGCACTCTGAAATATGCGAGTCCGAGCCCGCGCGCCCTCCGTTTTATCGGACGCTTTTATCGTACAAACGATGCACCCGTCCGCTTACTTCTACTTCGTTAGTTGACTGTCAATTGCACCTGAAAGGTGTGAGTCGCGCTCGAGCCTGCGGTCCCACTGATCGTAACGATGTACGTTCCCGCCTGCGTCCCGCCAGTTGTAGTGTTGGTGGAACTGGAAGATCCGCACGCCGATTGAACGATGACTGCGCCTGCGATTAAACATAGAACGGAACCAATCAGCAAACGACGACGTTTTCTGCTTAGACCAATTCCCAGTGTTGCCAGGCTCAGCCCCCCGATCGGAAGCCATGTAGCGTAGCGAGCCGAGAAGAAAGAGCTGCGGTGATTCAGGCTGCCGGTCGTGATCGGCCTAGCCACTGTCGGAATGCTTAAGGTCGTCGTCTGCTGTCCGCTTCCGGAGAGCGTTACCGTAGTCGGATTGAAAGTAGGCGCAGCCGAAGTCACTAACGCAGGCGATGTCGTCTCGCTGGGTGTGATGGTGGCGTTATATCCAAGAGGGCTAGTGGGAGTGAAGATTACCTGGAACGTAGCCGTATCGCCGGCATTGATCGTGACCGCATTGGGCGAGGCAGTGATGGTGAAATCGACCACGTTGACGGCAGGTTGGGAGACTGCTGCACCAGCAGGCAAACCATTGGCGCTAGCATTGCCCGATATTGTGATCGTCTTGTTCAGGACAGGGACCGCGGGCGTCATGTCAACTTCAACTGTTGCCACTGCACCAACCGCGAGCGTGGGAATGTTACATGAGATCGTCGAGCCCTGAACCGTTCCGCAACTTCCGGAGCCACTTGTCACCTTGGCAGTCGGAGTCGACGCGAGGCCGCTGGTGGGCAGCCCTAAGGCATTAAACACAACTAGACTCGCGACATCGGTCGAAGTGTTCTTGATATTGAAAGTGAAGGCCACCTGCGTTCCAGCTGCGACCGGATTCGGCGAGGGGTTGGTAGTTGTAATCGTCAAGCCGGTGGTTGCGCTGATCTTACTGACAAAGGCATCTTGAGGGCCGTGTAGAGCGGTTTGCACTGCGGTCGAAGCAGTAATCGGAAAATTGCCCGACGCAGTTGTGCCCGCAACGTAGGTGCTCCCCAAAAAATCCACCGCAACTCCGGTGCCTTGATCAGCGCCACTGCCGCCGAGGAAAGTGAGCAGGTCACCTGGGCCGGCGCCAGCGAGGGTGGTTGAAATTGACGCGGCAAATGCGTCTTGTCCGCCGCCATTAGTAGGTTGAACGGTGTTAGGAGTTACAGGCAATCCGGCGGTCGACGTGGTTGAGCCGGCAATGTGAGCCGCCTGAACGGAGTCAACGACGATCGCATTGCCAACATCGTCGCCGTTGCCGCCGATGTAGGTAAAGTAGTTGAGCGGATAAGTCGAGCCGACGAGATTGCCGACTTTTGCGATATACGCATCCGTCGCGCCACCGCCATAAGCAGTTTCAAATCCGGTGATACAACTTGTGCAAACCCAGTTCGTCGAGTTGGTCGACCCCGTAACATACGCGTTGCCAGATGTATCGACCGCTACTCCGTTGCCGGTGTCGTTGCCGCTTCCACCCAGGTAAGTGGAGTAAATCAAGCTAGCTGTCGACGCCTGACTAGGATTGATTTTGGCAACGAATGCGTCGGTGTTAGTGGCGTTCGTGAGCGTGCATGCCGTGGTGCTCGCTTCATCAAGGCACGACTGTTGGGCGTTCACCAGTGGGAATCCAGGCTCGTTGTTCGGCCCCGGTCCCTTAGCCATGTTGGTGGTGCCAGTGATGTACATGTTCACGGCATTGCCGGCCGGATCGACCGCGACGCCTCCGCCGGTCGCGGTTGCGCCGCCCGGGAATCCTCCACCAAAGTAAGTGGAGTAAAGCATGCTCAGCTGGCCACTTCCCGTCGTGTTGATCTTGCTAGCAAAAATCTGCGGGTTCCCTGGAGAGTTTGAAACTGTCTGAAATCCATTCGGATTGGCAGGGAATCCGTCAGCATTGCTGGCTGTATTGCTCGAAGTAGTGTCGCCGGTCACATAAGCATTTTGGTTTGTATCAACCGCAAGGCCGGTCACAATGTCGGTGCCGTTGCCCGCCAGATAAGTTGAGTAGGTAAGACCGTAGATCGAGTTCAAGCCAAGCCCTAACTTGCTGACGAAGCCATGCGACACTGCGGGGAAACCGGTTAAATTAGTCTGGAATGCATTACTGGTCGTCGGAAAGTCGGTCGAAGTAGTCGAGCCAGCCAAATAAATGTTCGAACCGGCATCTACCGCGACTCCGGCAAGGACGTCAGTTCCAGTACCTCCCACGTAGGCGGAGTAAATCAGTCCAGACGTTCCCGCGGGAGGCGCTGGATTGATTTTTGAGACGAAAATATTCTCGACGCCGGTCTTGGCCGAGTTGCCGAGTGGAGCAAGGGGGAAATCCGTAGAGTTGGTTGAGCCCGCAAGGTAAATCGTTCCGGAGGAATCGACTGCCACTTTTACGTTGCTCTCGGTGCCGGTGCCGCCGAGGTAGGTCGAGTAGCTGAGCGTTGGATCGATGACCAGTTCCTTGCTGTGATCGTAAGGGCCGATTGCAAAGCCAATTTTATTATCCGCCAACTGCTGAAACGCTCCAGCGACGGCAACTTCGTTCTTCGCGGTATTGCTGTTCGAACGCTGATAGATGCGCGGTGCGTGAAAGCGAACCTCTCCGCTTTCCGTAGAAAGGATTAAATCGCCCCCACTTGCCGAGGCAGCAGGGTCGATACGTGCCGAGGCTCCCTTAAAGCTCAAAGCGATATGACTTCCGCGTCGCTCCCTGGAGCGATCCGAGTC
>JANYKL010000100.1 GCA_025361625.1 Acidobacteriaceae bacterium | reverse complement strand
CGGCGCCAAAGCCGGGCAGGTCCTGCAGTTCGGCAGCGTAGCGATCGCGCAGCAGTTTTTTCTGGCCCACGATACGGGGCATTTTTTTTAATTGCGAGATGCCAATCGCGGCGTGCAAGTCGGTAAACGAGAAATTAAAGCCGATGGTTTGGTGTATGAAACTTCCCTTTTGGTCGCGACCGTAGTTTTTCAGGCGGTAGGCCGCTTTCGCCAGTGAGGCATCGTTGGTGAGGACGATCCCGCCTTCCCCGCAGGTAACGGTTTTATTGCCGTAGAAAGAAAGGATACCCATATCGCCGAAAGTGCCGACATGCTGGCCGTTGAAGCGGACGCCGATGCCTTCCGCGGCGTCTTCAATAACCTGCAGATGATGTTTCCGGGCGAAGGCCAGGACCGCGGTCATGTCCGCGCTTTGCCCGTAGAGATGAACGGGCATGATGGCGCGCGTTTGCCTGGTGAGCAACCGTTCGGCGCGAGACATATCGATACAAAAAGTGTCGGCGGCAACGTCGCAGAGAACCGGGGTAGCTCCGGCCAGGATAACGGCGTTGGCGGATGCGATGAAAGTGAGGTCGGGCACGATGACTTCATCGCCGGGAGCGATGCCCAGCGCTTTCAGGCAAACGAAAAGAGCCAGAGTACCGTTACAGACGGCGATCGCATGCCTGGCACCGGTAAGCTGCGCGATTGCGCTTTCAAATTCGCGGGTCAATTCATTTTCGGTGATGAAGGTGGAATCAATCGCGCGAGTTAATTCGAGAAGTTCGCTGCGATCGATCCACGGCTCGACCTGGACGATGGGTTGCAGTTCGGGTTGCGCGGATTTGCTCATGATGGTTTGCGAATCAGAAAAGCGGGATCAAGTGTTTGCGTAGAAATCGCGCAAGGCAGCGGTTACGCCGGTTTGGACATTGAAGAACGGCAAGTCCTTGATGAGTTCTACGCGCTGCTCGCCGCGGGCGTAGGTAAGCCTGCCGGCCGCATCGCGCGATTCGCGGAAATGACTGGGGCGGTAGACTTCCGCGGGCGAAAGTCCTTTGAAATCGCCAGCGACGTCGGAACGAACAAAAAAAGCATTGTGGCCAAAGAGATTCGTACCCAAGAGAATGTAGCCTTTTTTTTGCGCCAGATAATGCAGGGCGGCGAGGGAAGAACCGTAATACAGAGTGGAATGGTGGGCCGCGGCACGCTGGAAGTCTTCTTTATAGGGGACGACCAGCGGCTGCAATCCGAACAAGCCGTTAAATTCCACGATGACGATGCGGGGGCGCAGGGTTACGATGGCTTCCCAAATCCAATATTCGTTTCCATCAATGTCGATAGATAGCAGACCCATATCCTGGGCAAAGCCTGAGGAGGCCAACAGGGCGTCAATATTCTCGCGGGTGATCCAGGCGCGATGGACCTGCAAGTCGTGCTGCCAGTAAATAGAGTCGGCTTTGATATATCGAATGTCTTCATCGCTGGCGTCCAGCAGCATGCCTTGCCAGCGATTGTTTAATAATAAAAAGCGGGTGTTGCTTTCCTCGTAATATTCGGCGCCAAATTCGATGAATGTGTGATTGGGCATTGGAATATGAGCGAGCAGGTATTGCAGGATGCCGTCTTCGTCGGATTGCGAGAATACGCCAAAGCCAACCCGGCGAAAATCGGTGTTGGGAGGTAATGCGGCCACTTGCCAGCTCATTTGTTTACCTTGCAGAAGCACGGAGCGCAGGCTGTGGTGGTTCCTCTTCTTGATGCGTTCGTAAGTGGACTTAATTTTTTTTCGAGTGAGCATAGGCTTTCCTTAAGGCAACAATGGATTCATGGGACGATCAGATTTTGGATGAGGACATTTTTGTAGGCGCTTACAGCCCTTGCTGATCGGGCAAGGTTTGCTGGAGAGGTTTGTTAACGAGAAGGGCGGCCTGGTAATCGAGCAGGCGGCGTTTGGCGATACTCTCCCAGCTGAATTCGCGGGCCATGCGGGCAGCACCGGCGGCGCCTAGTGTTTTGCGGATTTCATGGTCCCGCAACTCGAAAAGCGTTTCAGTCAAGGAGTGCGGATCGTCCTGCCGGAAGACGCGGCCATTGCCTTCGACCGGGGCGCGGTAAGAAACTTCGTCGCTGATGACCACCGGCAATCCGCATGCGGCGGCATCCAGCATGGAAGTGCTTTCGTTTCCGGGCCACACCGCAAGGTCCGCGGCACGATAGAAGGGCCCAAGTTCTGAGAAAGACATGAAGGGCAGCACGGTAGACCAAGCGTTGTTACCGAGTTCCCTGCCCTGCGGGCCTTCGCCAATGAATAAGGCGCGAAAGGGCAAGTCCCGGGAGCGAAGCTGTTCGATGGCTTTCATTAGCAGATGCACTTTTTTGTCGCTGGTAAATTTTCCGGTGTAGATGCACAGGATTTCCTGTTCGGAAACGCCCAGTTTGCGGCGCAGCAAAGTGCGTTCGGAAATATGGGCAGGAGATTGCGCAGGAAAGAAATATTCGCTGTCCACGCCGAGATACATGACTTCCACTTTGTACTTTTGAACGCCGAAGTAATCCACGGCAACCGCCGCGCAATCTTCGGTAGCCGCGTAGCATTTGCGGGTGAACAAGCTGGTCAGCCGCCCGGGCAGCGCGCGGGTAAAAAAACACTGCAGACGGTCGCGCGACCACCAATTAGTTTTGCGGCGGGCAAGAGTGAATACCGAGGAAGTCATGTGGCAGCCGGAAAACAGCTGGTAGTTTGCAAAGGGCTGGTAGAGAGCGGCAATCAGAGCGTTCCAACCGATAGCGGTGGTGGCCTGAACGACGTCGGGACGCAGGGATTTTAGCTTTGCGGGAAGGCCGTGCATGCGCATGTACCCAAAACGCTTGCGATGAGGAAGCACGTGCAGCGTAAAACCCTGATAGGGCTGCACGGAGCCGGCCAGCAAATCGCGTTCGTCAGCGAAGCGGGAAAACGTTTCCTGGTATTCGGGGAGATGAAAGTACGGGGGCAAATCGGTGGTTACCAGATGAACGTCCGCGCCAAGCTTGGCCAGATATTTGGGCAAAATATTTCCGAGGTAGCCCATGCGTTTGGAAAACACTTCGG
>JANYKL010000146.1 GCA_025361625.1 Acidobacteriaceae bacterium | reverse complement strand
TCTTGGAGAAGATCTTGTGCTTTTTGTCCACGGAAGCGAACAAATTTGGAAATGCGGTTACACTCTCAGAACTTCCCAGCATGAGAAAGCCACCCGGTTTGAGGGCGTAATGCAAGACGGGCATGATCTTCTTCTGCAAGGAGGCCCCAAAATAGATAAGCAGATTGCGGCAGGAGACCAGGTTCATTTGAGAAAACGGTGGATCTTCAATCATGTTCTGCCGGGCAAATACGCAGAGATCCCGCACCGCTTTGCTGACCCTGTAGCCATCCTCCACCTTCACGAAGAAACGCCGCAACCTTTCTGGGGAGACATCCTGTGCGATTTGCTCCAGATAGATTCCACTCCGTGCCTTCTCAATGCCGCGTTCGTTGGCATCGGTTCCGAAGAGCTGGATCTGGATGCTGGGGGCTCGTGCGCCCAGAACTTCCAGTAAGGCCATTGCCAGGGAGTAAGTCTCCTCCTCGGTGGAACAGCCCGGCGCCCAGACTCTGATGTTTCCTCGGTTCGACTTGTCTTTCAGGATGGAGGGGAATACGGAGCTCTTCAGAAACTCAAACGCCTCAGGGTCGCGAAAAAAACTTGTTACCGGGATCAGCAGGTCCTGGTACAACTGCTCCACTTCCTCTGGGTGTGCATGCAGATGCTTTACGTAGTCGCGGACGCTGTCGATCTTGTGAACAGCCATCCGGCGCATCGTGCGGCGATGGACAGTTCCGGGCTTGTATAGCCGGAAGTCCACGCCGGATGTTTTCCTGAGTAAGCTGAATACCTTCTCGTAAACGCCGTCATTCTCAACCTGCTTCTCGACGTCAGCTGGCTTGACCCGCCCGAAATACGGGTGACGCCCGACCCTCCCCAATTCCTCGGCAATTTCTTCCGCTGTTAGAACAGAATCGACGCATCCTGAGGCGATGGCACTGCGCGGCATACCGTCATATTTCGCCGACTTTGGTGTTTGAGCAAAGGTGACGCCGCCTTCTGCCTTAATTGCTGCGAGACCCAATGTACCGTCGGAACCAGTTCCCGAAAGAACCACGCCGACAGCTTTGCCCGTTCGCTCTTCCGCCAGTGAACGCATGAAGAAATCTATCGGCAAATGAAGGCCGTGATCTTCTTTTCGCGGTGTGAGCTGAAGTCGACCCTGGAGAATCCCCATCTTGACGTTCGGGGGAATTACATAAACCCGATTTTGCTCAAGCCTCGCTCCGTTCTTCGCCTCGATAACGGGAATCTTTGCAGCTTTGGAAAGCAGCTCAGCCAGCATGCTGTGGTGGGTTGGATCGAGGTGCTGCACGAAGACAAATGCCATACCGGAGTCATTCGGCAGAGAACGGATCAGTTGCGTGAACGCTTCGAGTCCCCCGGCGGATGCTCCAATTGCGACCACTGGAAAAAGGGCCGTCTGCTGCATCGGCTCTTCACTCTGAATCTCTTGGGAGCCCAGTCGTCGAGAAGACTTCATGTGCGAACCTTACGTGTCGTGGCGGATTGCATCAGTCTTCGAGATGTTCACTCGCGGAAGCCCACTTGTGCTCCTCATGCCTATGTTGATCTACCCGTAACGATAGGGACGCGGATGGAGAGCCTGAACACGCCTATTCTACACCTGTCTGCGAAACTACTTCGGAACAGGCTTACGATCCCGCAGCGAATCTGTACGATTACGCTCAAACCAAGGCTGCAACCATGAATTTCGTGAAATCGCTTGCCAAGCAACTAGGCGCAAAAGGTATTCGCGTCAATGGAGTCTCGCCAGGGCCAGTCTGGACGCCTCTGCAAGTCTCGGGCGGTGCTACGCAGGAACATTTGATTCACTTCGGGCAAGATTTTCCACTGCAGCGGGCTGTCCAGCCCGCCGAACTTGCGAGCATTTATGTTCAGCTCGCTGCGAATGATGCCAGCTATACAACAGGGAACATTTATGGAGCCGGCGGTGGCAAGGGGCAACCTTAATCTGTTGTGCGCGAGTAATGAGGCGGTCGCACATGCCGACAAGCGATATTTTCAGAATCTATACCGAAGAAAAGAATAAGCGGGACATCTTGCGTCTTGTCGAAAAAGCGTTCGACAATTTCACACTCCAGCCAACGCTAGGTTACTACAAGGGCGAACCCGAAAAATCTATCGTCATTGAAATCGTTGGAGCGCGGGAGCCTGCAGTCAAAGAAATGGCACTGAAAATAAGAAAAATGAATGGGCAAAAATCCGTTTTGATCATCAAGCTGCGGGGCCAAGCGAAAACTTACAGAGCTTAATAACCTCCCATAGTCGAATTCGCGGTAGCACTACCGCCACATACCTAAGCCGAGTCGGCAGCTAAACACCTTCATCGAGCGGTGCAGGGGAGTTTGGGTCATTCAGTACATCAATTACCTGCACGGTCTACGGCAAATTCTCCTTCACGTCACGAAGAACTTCATCCGTGATGCCACTCACGCGGCTCATCCAAAAAATTGGGGCGAGAGTGAAATGAGGCAAGTATCAGTCGAGGGGTGTGTCCCAAAACTGCTGAATCCCCTAGAAAATCATGGCGTCCAAACTTTGCGTTGAAGTAGTCTAAGATTAAAGACCGGAACTTTCGAATGAATCCACGTGTCCAAAACTGACTTGACATCAGCGCTCACAAGCGCTGCTGCGGCGCCGGTGCAGCAAAAATATGCTCCGCCCACTGTGTTATCCTTTTCATGCGGGGTGGAGCAGTCTGGTAGCTCGTTGGGCTCATAACCCAAAGGTCGCTGGTTCAAATCCAGCCCCCGCAACCAAACCACTTCCTGAATCGTAAGATCTTCCGTACTTTCACTCAGTTTGTGCTTCCCCAGGTTTCGCACATCAGGCCACAAAATATCTCCCAGTTTTTCGGACAACGAGCGGTCATCCTCGCTTGCGACGTGCTCAGCGTCCTTTGCGCCGAGGGTTGACAACTGCTAACTTTCACACACACTCTCCAGCAGTGCGCCATGTCTTTCCTCGCAATTTCCTAAAACTTTTTATCGCTGGGGATGGCTCCGCGCTCGACACTCTCGACGAAGCCAGATCATTCAGCAGCCCATCCAAAGTGTCAGGATTATTGAGGTTCCCAGCGCGGGGGCAATCGTTATGAAAGCACTGACGGAATCGAAATCTCTACTATGTTTCTATATTGGGCGCGGGACTGGCTTTCCCTCTGATTTCAACAGTTATAGCCCCCCTTTGACCGCCCCTGTTATCCCCGAAATACAAGGAAACAAAACAGCCTTAAAAGGTCCATGGAGTATTGCCGTTCTCAGTACCGTAGAGTTTATGGCAAACCGTTCCCGCCGAAATTTCTACGTACCAGGAACTACAACCGCTCCCGGTCGACTGACATCCAAGGCAGTTAAATTCGAATCAACAAGTCAGGAGTGTTCGATGTCCCGAATTTCAAGAATATCTTTGGCAGCGGCTTGCGTTGCGGCCTTGGCTATCTGCGTGGTAGCCGCTCAAGAATCCAGTGATTCGCCGAAGTCCTCTAGTGCTAACGCTGCCACTAAATCGTCCCCAGCAGATACGAAATTCATGAAGGAAGCCGCCGAGGGCGGCATGGCGGAAGTAGCCCTTGGCAAGCTTGCCGTCGAAAAGGCCTCTAACAGCGAAGTGAAAAAGTTCGGGCAGCGCATGGTTGATGATCACACTAAAGCCAACAACGAATTGAAACAACTCGCTTCTCAAAAGAACGTCACGCTTCCGCAGGATTTAAGCGCAAAAGACAAAGCCATGAAGGCGAAACTTGAAAATCTTTCCGGCGAACAATTCGATCAATCGTATATGAAGGGCATGGTGAAGGATCATAAGAAAGACGTCAGCGATTTTCGGCGGGAAAGCACGTCGGCTAAGGATCCGGACGTCAAGAAGTTCGCCAGCCAGACGTTGCCTACCCTAGAAGAGCATTTGAAACAAGCAGAGTCCATTGCGAAACCTGCAGGCAAGGCAGCTTCGGCACATTGATGCACACTTGAGTAATCGCTCCTATATATCTTTTTCTTCATGTCTACGTTTTACGGTATGCAGGAGCCGTCCATAGCCTCAGTGCGAAGGTTTGGAGTTGAGGGTTTGAACACTGAACGGGTTTCGCCAGCGGATATTAGGCTTCGAGTCGGCTGCGAAGCAGCCGTGCGCATCACAGTTGGTGTCGTTGACCCTCTTCTTCCTTTTCGATAAAGACCCGCTCACGCTTCATGTCAAGCCGAATACGCCCGAAAAGACTCATGTACATGTTTGCTATCCAGACGAGACTGAAGAGCGAGATCATGTAGCCCCTCCACCCGGGATACAACAGTCGAAAATGGGTAATTGCTAACAAGACGCCGGTCACATAAAAACTAAAGCAGTACTCGCAAGTGAACAGGTAAAAAAGCTTTCTTGCCGCAAGGTGCTGGCAAGTTTCGCTCTTAGCTTTGCACCAATCCCGAGCCTCGCGAAAGATTTCTTCGTGGGTAACAGTCCAGGAAATATTGGCGACGGGAATCGCCAAGATGAACATATAAAGCAGATCAGCGTTTGCGACGGGCATTGTTTTCTCCTCCCTCCACTAGGGGATTCAATGATCTTAGCGAATTGTAATCTCGCTCACAGTCCCCACTGACGGAAAGATTGCGGGAGAGCCAAGGAATAGTCCGCAGAATTTGGATCACCCATTTGTGCGTAGAAATCTCGAAATGTTTGGGAACGGCCCTTAGGAGTAGGGCTGCGCCTCAAGCACGAAGAGTAAAATACTCTGCGATGCCTTCCAGCCAAACGACCGGCGACGCAGCGGCCGCGGTTCCGCCGCTCGGAAACCACAGGGTGAAGACCAAAAAGCCCGGGCAGCGTGCCTGCAACGAAAAGAACGATAAAGGCAAAATCTGCGGCGGACACCTGAAGCGGTGGTTTTATTCGGGTGACGTCTTAGAAAAAGAATGCGGATGTATTGAAAAGGCGTGGGGACCGGACGCCGAAGTCTATCGTTGCGAGCTCTGCCTCACGCTCTATTTGCCAAGCCCTGAAGATGCTCGAGGCCTGAACGTGGCTGGACCGGGACAGTTCTCCAGATTTGGCTTTATCACGCCCGCGAAAAAGGTGGACGGCTAAAACTAAGAAAAAAAGACTAAAGACTAGAGGCTAAAGAATAGAGATTAAAGAATAAGGACGAGGAGAAAACGAATTAGCGGCTATACCCCATGGTGAAAAGCTCTGATCTCATCTACGACTGGAATCGAAATCATCCGCAATCCCCCCAGATTCACGGGCGCGTTCATCTGACGGACGAGACTTTGCGCGACGGTCTGCAATCGCCCTCGGTTCGAAATCCCTCGATCAAACAAAAGATTGAAATCCTCCATTTGATGGAGGACCTCGGCATTAATTCGCTCGACATCGGATTACCGGGTGCCGGAGCGCAGGCAATCGAACACGCGACCGAATTGGCGCGCGAGATCGTCGCAGGCAAGATGAAAATTACGGCCTACTGCGCTGCGCGCACCCAGGAAAACGACATTCGCCCGGTGGCCGACATCATGCAGAAGACCGGCTTGCCGATTGAAGTTGCAGCGTTTCTCGGCAGTAGCCCAATCCGCCGTTACGCCGAAAACTGGGATGGCGACTTCCTTCTAAAGACCACGGAGAAGGCCGTTAAGTACGCGGTTTCGCTTGGCCTGGAAGTGATGTATGTCACCGAGGATACGACGCGCTGCGACCCCGAGACGGTGAAACAACTCAATACCGCTGCGGTTAACTGTGGAGCGCACGCCCTCGTGCTATGCGACACCTGCGGACATGCAACGCCGGTCGGCGCGAGCGCGCTGGTCAAGTTTGTCCTAGAAGAAGTCGTGCGACCTTCCGGTCAAAAGATCCGCGTTGACTGGCATGGCCATTGCGATCGTGGACTCGCCGTCGCAAATTCTATTGCCGCTCTGATCGCCGGTGCCGATTGCGTTCACGCCACAGCGCTCGGTATCGGAGAACGTGTCGGTAACACGCAGATGGATCAGATGCTCGTGAACTTAAAGTTGATGGGCGTCTCTCCGTGGGATGAGCAGGACTTGACGAAACTCAAACGCTATTGCGAAATGGTGGCAGACGCAACCGGAGTTCCTATTCCCGCGAATTATCCGGTCGTTGGAGAAGACGCGTTTCGTACCGCGACCGGAGTACACGCCGCCGCTGTGGTCAAGGCGTACAAAAAAAATGATATCGAGTTAGCGAACACGGTTTATTCTGGGGTGCCTTCACACTACTTCGGGCTGGAACAAGTCATTGATATCGGTCCTATGAGCGGAAAATCCAATGTCTTGTTTTGGCTGGAACGCCGCGGGCTCCCGCAGGACGGAGACGTGGTCGACAAAATTTATAAGTATGCAAAAGCGAGTGATCACACTTTGAGCGAAGCGGAAATTATGGCGTGCCTGGCTTCGAGTTGACCGCTATATCACTCCGGTTCCCTGGTCAACTCCGGACTTGGTACCGTATCCTTCTCTAACTCTTTATGCCGGACTGCCCGCTGTTCGTTTAGCATCTTGGCCGCAGAAGCCAACTCTTCGCGCCCTTGTTTATCGCGTCCCATGCGTACCAAAACCTGCCCGCGAAGATATCGCGCGCTGGCGTTTCCGGAGTCGACGCGCACTACCTGGTCTAATTCAGCCAAGGCAGCGGAGTATTGCCTACGCCGCTCTTCGATCTTCGCGATTCCCAGGTGAGCATTCACCAATTGAGGGCTAAATCTGAGCGCGCTGCGATAATGCCTGATGGCCTCATCATCGTTACCGCTACTTGATTCGAGATTACCTAACTGTTCGTAACTGAAAGGCGTGTCTGGTTCAACCGCGATATCCTTGCGGAATTCACTGCGCGCTCGCTGTTTATCGTCTTTGCGCGCGTATGCAAGACCAAGATTGAAATGCACATAGGGAAGCTTTGGATCGCCCTTTGCCGCGGCCTCCAATTCCTTTACCGCATCGTCAAACTCTCCGCGATTAAGATGTGCTTTCCCCATTAATAAATGAAATTCCGGCGATCCCTCGCCGACTGCTACCAGGCGCGTTCCAGCTCTGTCTTCCAGCGCCTGGTCTTTGGCTTTATATGCGGCGATGTCGAGCACGTAGAGATAATTGAGCTGCGAAGATGCCTTGTCCCACAACGGTTCCAGAGCACTAATAGCGTCGGTCCAGCGATCGGTAAAAAAGTAGCAGAGCCCCAACAGGTATCGTGCCTGAAAAGAATCCGGCAACTGTTTCACGACCGATTCAAAAGGCTGGACCGCCCGCGCGAAATCATTCTGCCGAAAATAAACCAGCCCAATGTTCAAGCGAATGCCCGCAACTTCGGGCGCGAGCTTTTCTGCTTTTTGCAGATCCCCAAGCGCCAGAAGCCACTGCTTGCGCCGCATGTGAATCACGCCCAGGTTGGCATATGCTCCCGCTACCTCAGGATTCGCGGCCAGTACTTGCCTGAATGCGTGCTCTGCCAAATCTAGGTGGCCAGCCTGCAGAGCGGCTTCTCCGGCGTCAAAAGATCCTTTTGGATCAATTGCCGGCTGCTGCGCGCACGCGGCACTGGGAAGGAATAACAAGAGCACAAACATGATCACGGCGAAGCTTGACACTGGTTTCATCGTCCTGTAGTGTCCGCCAGCAAGGGGCAAAAGTTCAAGGCGTGCATGGAATCCTCTGATTCGAAGCCTACGCGAAAAGCGGCATCGCTGAAATCGCGACGGGTGCCGGATGTCTCCCCGCGCACGCGCTCGAATTCTGCCGCTATAACCATCCGCGATGTTGCCAAGCGCAGCGGGTTTTCTTCCGCTACGGTTTCGATCGTCTTAAACAACGCTCCCCTGGCCCGGTATATACCTGACACCACGAAAGGTCGCATTCAACGTGCGGCATCGCTCCTCGGCTACCGCCCAAATCTTTTCGCGCGTTCGCTGCGGGGCCGCCGCAGCCACACCGTCGGAGTCATGGTTTTCGACATGACTGATCCTTACTGCACGCTGGTGTTGCGTGGAATCGAAAACACACTCTATCAATCTTCTTTCTTGCCAATTCTGACTGACGTTCACAATGAGCGCAGCCGCTTCGAGCGCTATCTGGAGATGCTGCTGGATCGACGCATCGAAGGCCTGGTTGTGCTCGCAAATTGGTTGTTCGTCGACATTAATGTGCTCGCCGATCTGGAGAAAAATAATATTCCCACAGCAACCGTGGGACGCGAACTTAATAACGCCAACATCAGTTCGGTGATTGTGGATAATGCAGCCGGCGCCTACGCGGCGGTCGAACACCTACATTCTCTCGGGCACCGCAAGATCGCATTCATTCGGGGCCCTAAACGTTTGACCGACACTGAACCCCGATGGCGCGGGGTGCGGACTCTGGCAAAAGAACGAGACCTGGAACTCGACGCACGTTTAATCGTCGACCTACCAGAATCTGGAGATCCCTTCTCAAGTTTCGAACAAGGATACAAATTAACGGAGGAATTGCTACGCCGAAATCGTCCGTTTACCGCATTAATGGCGTTTGACGATATGACCGCCTTTGGCGCGATTCGTGCTCTCAATAAAGCAAACATCCGTGTTCCAGAACATTGTTCGGTGATCGGCTTCGATGATGTTGCGCCCGCTGCAATCTACGCGCCGGCCCTCACAACCATCCGCCAACCGATGGAAACGATGGGTACCGCCGCCGCGACGATCGTTCTCGAGGCAATCAATGCCTCTTTGGAGAAAAAGTCGACCGGCAACATTCACCGCCGGATCTTGCCAGAGCTAATCGTGCGAGAATCCACGCGGAACGTGAAATAAAGCGATTGTGAGCACGGTCTGACAACGACATGCCACCCTTTTTCGCTTGACACTGAAAACCAGGTGACGCACTATTGATACGTTTTAATAGCGGCATTTAACTGTTTTTTGTGCTTCGTGTCAACCGATTGTCAAGAGCCATAAATCACAATGTTCAATTTAATATTAGGTGTTATGAAAAGAGGTCAGGCGATGCGTTTCCGTCTCTGTTGCGGAGTAACCCTGCTTGCAGTGTGTTCAGCGATCAGTCTTAGCGCTCAGGATACAGGCGAACTTACGGGCACGGTGCGGGATAACAGCGGGGCTGTCGTCCAGGGAGCCGAGGTGTCGATCGCCGGTGCTGCCGGCGGCATCCAGCGCACGACTACAACCAATTCCGACGGAGACTATACCGCGGCCGGATTGCCCGGCGGCACTTACAACCTCACCGTGAGTGCAAAAGGCTTCAAGACCTTCAAGGGACAGGGGGTCGTCCTGCGTGTTGCTCAGAGGGCACGCGTCGACGCAACTCTCACTATCGGAGACATCTCGACCGAAGTCATTGTTCAAGGCGAGGATTTGAACCAGGTCGAGACGCAATCGTCCGAACTTTCAGGAACCGTGACCGGCAAGCAGATCAGCCAGTTGCAGTTGAACGGACGAAATTTCACGCAGCTGCTCGCACTGACCCCGGGAGCCACCAACCAATCTGGAATTGACGACCCGGGTACTGGCCTGGCAAACGTCGCTTACAGCGTCAACGGCGGCCGTACGGAGTACAACAACTGGGAGGTCGACGGCGGCAATAACATGGACGATGGCAGCAACACAACGTTGATGACTTATCCAAGCATCGACGCCATCGGTGAAGTGAAGTTGCTGACCTCGAACTACGGGGCGCAGTATGGCCGCAACGGATCTGGCACGGTTGAAATTGAAACCAAGTCTGGTACGAATCATTTCCACGGCGATATCTACGAATTTGTGCGCAACGACGCCTTTAACGCGCGCAACTATTTTCTTCCCAGCGTCCAACCCTATAAGCGCAACGATTTCGGCTACACCATAGGCGGTCCGGTTTATATCCCGGGCTTATACAACGAGAGTAAGACCAAGACCTTTTTCTTTTTTTCAGAAGAGTGGCGCCGCGAGAGTAATCCGAACACGTTTAACGTGCCCGTTCCGTCGTGCGCCGAGCGCGGGCTTGGAGTTGACTGTACTTCCCCGCAGAGCGCATTTGGAGATTTCAGCGAGCCCTGTAATTTGCCAAGTGGGTCAGTGGCTTGCCCGATCATATCCAGTGGTCCGTCGCAGGGAGCCGGTTTCACTAATAACTTAGTCCCGATTGATCCCAATGCCGTTCCGCTCCTGGCAATGTTCCCGCTGCCAAACGCGCACGATCCGAACAACGCGACCTGGACTTTTAATCAATCGGTGTCGACGCCTACCAAATGGCGTGAAGAGCTTTTCAAAATCGACCAGAACATCACGCCAAATCTGCGGGCTTCAGTTCGCTATATTCACGACTCGTGGAATTCCATTTCTGCCAAACCGCTTTGGACGAATGGTGGCAGCTACCCAACCATACAAGACGCCTACGGCCAACCTTCGACCAGTGTTGTAGCCCACCTTACAGCTACTCTCAGTCCGACGCTGCTGAACGAATTTGTATTCAGCTACTCTACGAATCACATTACCTTTCAAAATATGGGGGCGTGGCAGCGCCCGGCGGGGTATAACCTCGGCATATTTCAGAACGGGTTTGGCGGCGGAAAGTTGCCCGGCATTCAGTTAGGCGGTGATGTTCTTTTTGGAGGCATTGCACAGGACGCAGGCTATGTTCCGAATGGCCCGGTCAACTCCAACCCGAGCTACACCTATCGCGACAACCTCACGAAGTCTTTCGGCAAGCATAACTTTCAATTCGGAGCCTATTTTGCCGCCTCGCAGAAGAATGAACTACCACAGTTCGAGCCTTCGGTGAATGGATTCATCAGCTATGACACCGGCTTCTCTGGGTCGACCGGCAACTCGTTCGCAGATTTGCTGACTGGAAACATCTCGAGCTTCGGTCAGGCCAGCGCCCAGCCCAAGTATTACTTGCGCTATAAAATTTTCGAGCCCTATTTTCAGGATGACTGGCGCGTGAATTCGAGGTTGACGCTCAATCTCGGTTTGCGAATCAGCATGTATGGGACGGTGTTCGATAAGAACAAGCAAGCTTACAACTTCGACCCGTCAAAGTATCAACAGGGCGCAAGCCTCCTGAATCCCGATGGCACCATTGCGGCGGGAGGCACAAATGGGCTCGTGCAATGCGGCGTCGGCGGAGTTCCGAGAGGCTGCGCCAGCGGGCACCTCTTGAATCCCGGACCTCGGATCGGCTTCGCATGGGATCCGTCGGGCAATGGCAAAACCGCGGTTCGAGGAGGATACGGCATCTTCTTCGAACACACGAACGGCAACGAAGCGGTAGCTACCGCTCTTGAGGGTTCGCCGCCCCTGGTGCAGAATCCGGCCCAGCAGAATATTCCAACTACCTTTGACGCCTCTGGCAACATCGTGACCTCGGGCTACTCGTTGGTCGGAGCCGGAGGGTTGGGCGCCCAATTTCCGCAAAGCGTTGTTTCGATTCCTAACAAACAGATCTGGCCGTATATTCAACAATGGCATTTTGACATTCAGCATGAAATGCCGGGCCACGTCGTCACTACCATTTCGTATGTCGGCAGCAAGGGCACTCATTTAGGCCAACGCTACGATCTGAACCAGATTCGTCCTACGCCGGCGAGCGCTAATCCGTATGCTAAGGGACAACCGTTCACAGGTGTCATACTTAACCCGGATGGAACCGTCAAATACCCTGGTGACTGCGCGACTGGCACAGCAGGATTCGGCGGCCCTGTAATTCCTGGCTACAATCCCGACGGCGTGGCCGCGGACCAGACTCCCGGAACCCCCGGGGTGAATATGTACGTGGCGTGTGGAAATAATCCGGATTTCTTCCGTCCGTATCTGGGTTTTTCGAACATCAGGGCGCAACGAAATACGGCTTCGTCCATCTACCACGGTTTGCAACTGTCGGCTAGAAGGACAGTAGGGTCGTTGCAGCTCTCTGCTTCCTATACTTATTCGCATTCGATTGACGACGCTTCCTCAGCAGGTGATGCAAGCTTCGTGAACTCCTATGATCTTGCCGCGAATCGTGCCAGTTCGAACTTCGATCAACGGCATGTATTCACTTTGAGTTATATCTACGACCTTCCTTTCTTTAAGGGTGCAGGCTTTACTCACACGCTGCTTGGTGGATGGCAATGGTCGGGTATCACCACAGTTCAGACCGGCACGCCCTTCACGCTGACAAATGGCGGAGACGGCATTGCCATTCCGGGGGACAACGCCGGGGTTGCAAATGGCGTAGGGACGAATTCCAGACCCGACGTCATTGGAAATCCAAATGCGATCGGTTCCGGTTCGGGCGCTGGCCAGATTAGTGGCAATATTTTTGGTCCGCTCGTTGCCAATCCCGCGGCGTTTGCCGCACCCCAGGGCTTGACATTTGGCAATGAAGGTCGCAACCTGCTGCGCAACCCACGGCAAACAAACTTCGACATGGCCCTGTACAAGCACTTCCCAATCAAGGAGAGAATGTCAGTTGAGTTTCGTGCCGAGGCATTCAACGTTTTCAACCATACCGAGTTTGGCTATATCGGGGGTGATGCGGGATCTGCCGGTGGAAACAGCGGCCTGAGCAGCCTTACCAATTCGGCCAGTTGCTACGCTGGCCCGAATAACTCAATCAATGATCAAAGCTGCTTGTCGGGAGGGCTGTTGCGGCCGACATCAGCGCACCAGGCTCGTGTTCTGCAACTGGCGCTAAAGCTCCTCTTCTAGGGCAGACTTTAGCAATAGAAGCAAAGTCTCTGACAGCAAAAGCAAAGTCCTGGCTCGACACAAGCCAGGACTTTGTTGCTTTGTTACGCGATCCAAATCTGAGCGGCGAGTTATGCCAAATTCGGAATGGTGATTTCCGTCTTAGCTGTGCTCCTGCGGGATGAGCGATTCAAGACCGTTAAGCTTTGATCTAAATCGGCAATCAAGTCGTCTACGTGCTCGATGCCGACCGACAGCCGAATCATCTGCTCCGTTACTCCCATTCTTCTGTGTAACTCGGGGTCGATCATGTAGTGAGACGTAAGCACAGGAATTGTAACCAGTGAATCGACGGCGCCAAGACTGGGCGCCAAGGTAAAGAGGTTCAAGGCTTCGGCCACGCGGCATGCATCTTCACCGCTTCCATCGACTTCAAAACTGAGAACGCCACCCGCCCCTTTCATCTGCTTTTGCGCGATGGCGTAATCCGGATGATTTTTCAGCATTGGATAATGTACCCGCGTGACTGCGGGATGCTGGTTGAGAAATTCTGCAATGCGGAGCGCGCTTTCGTTTTGTCGCTCGACTCTAACCGCAAGCGTCTTGATACCGCGCAACAAGAGAAACGCGGCGTGAGGGTCCATGACCCCGCCGAGCGTGGTACGGGCGTGATGAATGATCTCGATCTGATCGGCGCGACCGGCGACGATGCCGCACATAATGTCAGAGTGGCCGCCAAAGTATTTAGTCCCCGAATGAAGCACGAGATCGATGCCCCATTCCGCGGGCCGACAATTGATCGGAGTAGCAAAGGTCGAATCAATGGTTGTGATCAAATCATGTTTGTGCGCGAGTGACGCAATCTTTTCAAGATCCACGACTCGCACGTTCGGGTTCGTAAGGGATTCGATGTGGATCAGCTTCGTATTGGCTCTGATCGCTTTCTCATGCTGCGCGATATCGTTGGCATCCACAAACGTGGTCTCGACTCCCATCTTCGGCAGCCACTGCGACAAGAATTTGATCGTCCCGCCATAGATGTCCCGCTGCGCTACGATGTGGTCGCCGGCCTTGACGAGCGCAAGAATTGTGGTTGTGATGGCCGCCATTCCCGACGAAAAAAG
>JANYKL010000076.1 GCA_025361625.1 Acidobacteriaceae bacterium | reverse complement strand
CCGAAGTTTTCGCTGGAGAGACGGTAACGGCGACAGCCTCGGGATCAAATTTCAATCCCAAAAGCGCCCTTCGCTACAGCTGGGAGGGTGCCGAAGCGAAAGTCACCGGCAACGAAGCTTCCACGCGCGTAAACACTACCGGATTGTCGGCCGGTTCTTATGCGGCAACAGCAAATGTGAGCGACGACCACAGGCATTCCGCATCCTGCACTTCGCGTTTTACTGTGAAACAGCCACTTCCGCCGACGATCTCTTGTGCTGCGGATCCGGCTAGCGTAGCCGTGGGCGGCACCTCGACCATCACGTCGAATGCAACCAGTCCGCATGGCCGCAAGTTAACCTACAGCTACACTGCCAGCGCCGGTGAAGTTTCCGGAAACGCTTCTTCAGCCACGCTGAACACCTCCGGCGCGCAGCCGGGCCAGATAACAGTCACTTGTAATGCCACTGATGATGGTGCGGCGCCATTGAGCGCCTCCTCCACCACCGTAGTGACGGTGCAGGCTCCGCCGCCTCCCGCGCCTGAGATCGCACAACTCGAAGCCAAACTGGCGCTGCACAGCATTTATTTCCAAACCGCGCGTCCGACCGTGGATAACCCAAATGGCGGGTTGGTTGAAAGTCAGGAAGGGATACTAAACAAGCTCGCCGAAGATTACGTCGCATATCTGAAATACAAGCCTGACGCTCACCTCATTCTGAGTGGACATGCCGACCTGCGTGGTTCGGCCGAATACAATCAGGCGTTAACCGAACGACGCGTCGAACGTGCACGGACCTTCCTGGTCGCACACGGCGTTCCGGCAGACCACATCGAATTGCGTCCGCTCGGACAGAATGAGCAGCTCACTTCTGATGACGTGAAAGCCCAGATAGCGCAAAATCCGGATCTGACCGATGCCGACAGGCAACAGATGCTTAAGAACCTGCCGGTGATGGTGTTGGCCAATAACCGCCGGCTTGATATTTCCTTGAGCACGACAGGAGAGCAGTCCACGCACCGATATCCATTCAATGCGAAGGACTACCTGACGCTGATCAGCACCGAAGGCACCGGCAAAAAGCACGCGGTCAAGACTCGCAAAACACATAGAAAGTAAATCCCTCTTCGTGATATGAACTGCGGCGATAGGGATTGAAAAACGTCAACTAATAACTGACGAATGACGCAACGAGATAGACGGGGCGCAAGTTCATGGGCGTAAGACGGCATTTAGGGCCGTAGTTGACGAAAGGATTTGCGCCACGGCACCGCTCGCTAGTGCAGTCGTGGCGTAGGTCAAGGATGCGGGAAGAATATCCCACTCAAGTAGTAACTGGAGGAAACGGGTAAGGCAAGTCCGTCGATGACGTTTACGCAGTTCCACTAAGAGAGTTCCCACTAATGTGGGCACAGAAATCTAAAGCAGCTCAAAGCTCTACCTGCAGCATTTCCCCTCGCTGCGTACTGGGCTTGCTGGCCACGGGGAACCACCACCGCGACCAAAGGCAAAACAGCCTAAGGAACCAAAGGTGAAGACTGCGAAGTGTGCTCAAAGAAAGGCGGAACCGCACGCGATTTCGGCGGGCGTGCACACGACGCAATTTACAGAGGATTTCAAAGCGATCGCGATGGGCGTGATCTTGATCCCGACGATCCCGTGGAGACACGTCTTTCGGCATTACGTGAAAGAGGCGGGGGCACGGTGGGGTTAGGCGGCGTGAGTATTGAGGAGTCTTCGAAAGACGCGCGTGCAGCGTCGCGAGGCATGATAACCACCTGAGGCTGGACTATCTTAGTTACGGCCAGACGGTAACAACTTAGATAAGAGCAGAAATGCGCGATACCGGCTTGTGTGAGTTATCTTTCGGTGGGGTGCCACAAAATTTACGACCGATCCTCCGAAGCCTGCTTTAAACCAGGCAGGCCCTGAATTTGCCCCCGGTGTGTAACCACCGAAATCGTATTCTGCACAGCCGTGAGACTTCGCCCACAATAAGGCCTTCCACTGCAAAATGTGACCGACGTTCAAATGTTCATGTTTTTCGCTGGCTCCCCACACATACCAACAACGGCGACAAGATCGGCCAATGACTGCTCCTCCCAACGTTGCATTGTCTAATCGCGCTAATAATAGTGCTCCACGTGAGGGCGTGTGTATGAGCCAACTTATAAGCCCGCGCATAACCTCAATCGACTCGGCTGGGAAGCCTTTGCGGTCTGCCATTCGCTGATACAGAAGCAAGAATTCGGATATTTCATCTGCGGTCGCTGCCAAGCTGAGTTTGACCTGAGAACGTTCCGCGCGGCGTATTTCATACCGCGTATTCTTTCGGAAATTGCCGAAAAGCTGCTCTTCGCTATTCGTAAGGTCAAGCCGTAACGAAATACGTTTTTTGTCCACGCATTCCCAACTTGAAGTGTTGAGACGGCCATTAAGATTAGACTCAGTAGACTCAATCCAGTCCGGACTAACATCCAAATACGCGAGGCCCTCTTTTTTCATACTCTCAGCAAGCTCTTCAATCACGGATTGCCATACGGCACGGTCATCGCACACCGGTCCACGATTCGCGACTAAAGCTCGAATCCAAGGCACCTTGCGCCCCAAAGGCGGATGTATTCCAAAGATTCCGGCCCAGCGCACACTTCCTGCTTCTCGGTGCAAGACGAGTCGCGATCCCGGACCGGACCATTGAGGAAACTGAAACAAATGGCTTGTATTTTGGCCATCGAGAAAGTCAGTAACTTCTTGGAGGAGTGCCGGGGGCAGTTTTTGCGGAGCTAGGAACTCGAGTGCCATTGGTGTTGAATTTCTTTCTCGCCGGTTATTCTAAAACTTATTTTGGTCATGCCTGCGAATCCCCGCTCTAATTCGAGCGTAGGCGCTGCCCATTACCACCTTATCTTGAGGCTCGAGTGCGAAAGCCAACACGAATAATCCAAATGCGATGTATGCGCCTCCAAAACCGATGAGCACCTGCAAAGCATAAGGAAAAGAGTTCAAAAAAGTATGCAGCATCATCAGCACAGAGATCGTAAGCGCCGTCGGCAATAGTAGGCTGATGTAGCTGTTCTTCGCTGGAAACAGTGACAGATGGCTCCTGACTTCGCGTAGCAACAACAGATTGAGAGATGCATTAGTCGCTGCACTTGCAATTGCCGCCCCGACGATACCCCAATGCGGGATGAGCAGGAAATTGAGCGTAAGCATTACGGGGACCGTAATCGCCTGTGCCCTGAGCATTCTCTTCTGTTGACCAGACATGAGCAACAGCAGCCCTACCGACCCCACTCCGCAATTTATTATTTGTCCGAGAGTGGCGATGGCTAGGACTGACCAACCTTCCCGAAAATCCGGACCGAAGATTCCCATCATCGGCTTGGCGAAGATAATCATTCCCACAGCTAACGGGACACTCAGGGCGAGAGACCATTTCGTCAGCGTTTGATACAAACGTAATAGAAGATCGTGGTCACCCTTCGCATGCAATTCAGCAATCGTCGGTGCGAATATTTGGTTGATCGATTGAAGAAAAAGCCCAACGACGGCTACCATCGAGGCAGCGACCGAATAAATACCAACCTCGCGAGCATTCAGGTAGACCGCGAGCAGAATGCGATCACTTTGGCCTCCAATAAATTCGAGGGCTTGAACTCCAAACAACACGCCTGCGAACGAATACACCTCTCGATCGAAGAGGGGCACTCCCGCCGCCCGCCCGGAGAATGGCTGTCGGGCAGGCTTTGGGGTCAGTTTCCAAACTGCCCGTGTGATTAGTACAAGCACGAGCAAAGCGCTTGCGATTTGAGCAGCCAAATACCCCCAAAGGCCAAGGCCACAAGTGAGGAGCGCTACAGAAAACAACATGGTCGAAGGCGTACCGACGAAATTCGTAATTACTGTTCGGCGCGCCACATCTTTATATCCCGCTAATGCTTGCCCCATGAATGTAGTCACCGCCCCTAGAACCATAATCGCCGCGAAGAACTTCATATATTGAGCGAGAAGGGGGGTATGGTAAATATGGAAAGCGATCAGCCGTCTGCCTGCAACCATCAAGCAGCCGACGAGAATGTTAGTCACGAGAAGGGCCAAGGCGCCGAGCCAAAGAAATCGGCCAAGCTTTCTATTTTCTCCGGTGGCAGCGTATACCGCGACGAAACGGCTTGCGGTTTGTGGCACGCCAGCTGCGCTCACGATGGAGACTAATCCTCCAGCCGTCATCCCCAAAGCGTAAATTCCGAGGGCTTCCGCTCCTAAAACCCGGGCTAAATAAATTTTGAACAGGTAGCCCGCAACAACCGAGAAGATCGTTCCGAGCAAAAACACAAATGATTGTCGCGAAATACTACGCACATGGCCCTGGAAATCTGTTGGAAGCTCATCTAGGGGCAAAGCGGGGGTAGAGGACATGCGTAACAAGAACCCAGGCGGAGAGAATTTGCAACGATGATTGTATCGAATTCCAAAGGGTGGCAGAACAGTTTGCAGTTACGGCTATATTCGGTTGACAGGTTCTGTGATTCAGCTACGATTCGTGTACTTTGCGCACTATGAGCAGTCAACGCATTCCATCCATTGACGGCCTCCGGGCTATTTCCATTACGCTCGTCGTTCTTAGCCACCTCGTGAAATGGAAACATATTTCGCTCGAAGTGATTGGAACTTACGGTGCGCTTGGCGTCTTCATTTTTTTTGTCTTGTCTGGCTATCTCATTACGAACCTCTTGCTCCGCGAATATGAGAGAAGCGGCACCGTGAGCCTCCGTGATTTCTATATCAGGCGCGCATTTCGTATTTTCCCTGCAGCCCTCGTCTTTCTGACAGTTATGACCATCCTTTATTGGCATGAGATGAGATGGGTCCACATTGCAGCAGCCCTGTTGTACGTCGCCAACATGGATCTCATGCGCCCCTGGATATTCGGGCATCTTTGATCCCTCAGTATCGAGGAGCAGTTCTATCTGCTCTGGCCCTTCGCCATGAAAAAGTGGTATCGACATAGGACTTTGATCTTGTTGGGTGCCTTTCTGGCTACGCCTGTGTTTCAGACGGCTCTGTATGCGTTACGAGTGCATAACGGATTGATTGCCAGCCTCCCTGTGTTCTCGAGCCAGCTAGCGATCGGCTGCTTGCTAGCAATTGTTGCGCCGCGGATTCCCAAAATCCCTGGATCCGTCGCACTAGCAATGGTTGCGGCAGTCATTTTCATCCCGTGGTACCCCGCGATCAGCCGGGCGCGCACAGTGTTCATGCTTTTTGTTCTGCTGCCCCTCCTTCACATTGCGGTTGCCGGGATAGTGCTTCACGTTATCCAGGTTCCCTATAAGGCACTGAACTGGTCTCCGGTGGTATGGTTGGGAAAAATCAGCTACAGCCTCTATCTATGGCAAGAACTGTTTTGCTCCAACGCTGCCTTCCACTCGGGATATGTTCTCGTACTGCCCGCTCTGGCCTGCGCTTGTTTGTCGTATTACCTGGTCGAGCAGCCCATGCTACGGCTCCGAGAAAAAATCGAGCACAAAACCAAATTATCAGGTTTCAACCTCGCACCATCGCAAGGGGTGGGCGTGGTGGGTCAGCTTACAGACTTCGGCCCAGGTACGGTCAAATAAAAGGGAACATTCAATCTCGGATTTAAGCTCGTGTTGCGGGGAGCGCGTCCGACGAGAGGTTTTTGCGAAGGTGAAAACTAAGTCGTTGCCAGCAGC